>JAFSLR010000261.1 GCA_017448375.1 Synergistaceae bacterium
GACAAGCAGGCCGACCGAATAATCACCGAATACATGACGCGCTGGAACATAACATCAGAAACAATCAACAACGTTATAGCAATCATGAATCATTATCAGCGTTTCTACAACCCCGTGAGTGAGGAAATATTCTGCCGCGAAAGCCTGAAATTTTCCCGCGAGGCCGTACTCGTTGCGCTACAGTTCGCGAAATGCGCCGCAATAGCTGAGGGATGCATTAAGGAGCATAAAGACGTTCTGGACAATAATTGCTGGAACTTAAATCAGGTTCTCAGGAGATTCCGAACGGTAGAGCTTCAGACGGAAGGATCATCACGCTACATGACAGGCCGCGAAATTATGCGCCTCCTCAACATGAAACCCGGGAAAAAAGTCGGCGAACTCCTTGACGCTCTCGACATGGCCATAGGTACAGGGAAGGTATCATCACGTCAGGCGGCCGAAAACTGGCTCATACAACAAACCGCATGACCGACACAATAGCAGCAATCTCAACGGCATTGGGTGAAGGAGCTATCTCAATCGTGAGAATCTCCGGGCCTGATGCCGTTTCAATTTCACGAAGAATTTTAGCCCGTAAAGATTTCCCCGAACACGCGAAAATGTATCTCACGAGTCTTATTGCTGACGGTGAAACTGTTGACCGAGTTCTGTGCGTTCATTTCATGAAACCGAAAAGCTACACCGGCGAGGACGTAATCGAAATTCACACACACGGAGGAATATTAGCGGCTCAAACCTGCCTCGCTCTTGCTGTCTCAAACGGCGCACGAGTCGCAGAACCCGGAGAATTTACACGGCGTGCGTTCGTCAACGGCCATATTGATTTGGCACAGGCTGAGGGCGTATTGTCGCTCATATCCTCACGAAGCAATGAGGCAATGAAGGCGGCGGCAAGGACTTTAACGGGTGAATTATCGCGGGCTGTGATGAGGATACATGATGAGATACTCAGCTTGCAGGGAAGAATTGAGATAGAGCTTGATTTTCCGGAAGGCGAGACTTTAACGGGGCTTGATGTTTCGGGGGAAATAGGGCGGATAATCTCAGGGCTTGAGGAATTGATACCGAGATGTTCGGCGGGAATGATTCTGAGTCACGGTGTAAGAGTCGTGATTTCAGGCCGTCCTAATGCGGGAAAATCATCGCTGCTTAATGCCCTAGTCAGCAAAAAACGCGCAATAGTTACGGAAATTCCCGGTACAACAAGAGACATCATAGAGGAGTCAATCATAATTGGTGGCGTTCCCGTGAGGCTGTATGATACTGCCGGACTTAGGGAGTCTGATGACGTTATCGAAGCTGAAGGAGTGAGGCTTGCTGTTGAGGCCATGAATGAGAGCGATATTTGCGTGTATGTCGTTGACGGCTCATGTGATTTGTCGGCTGAAGACTCAGAGAATATACGAGGGCTTGAAGGTCGGCAGACAATAATAGCGGTGAACAAGTCAGACCTTGAGAATAAAGCGGGCGATGTGGATTCGTTGTGCCCGAAAATTAAAGTGTCAGCAAAAAACGGTGAAGGCATTGAGGCTTTGAGGTCAGCGATATATGACATGGCCGTGAAGAATTGCGCGGTAAGTTCGGGGCTTAACGTTTCGGCGTTCCAGCTTGAGGAATTGCGCGGGGCTTTGCGGGATTTAAGGGAAGGGGAAGAGTCCGCCGTAATTGGTGCGGGTGATGATGTTACGGCGGGGCTTTTGGGGTCGGCGAGATTGAGACTATTGCGGGTATTGGGAGTCGGTGCGGGGGATGAGCTGATTGACTCGATGTTCAGGAGATTTTGCGTGGGGAAATGATGTTAGGAGTGATATTTTCATGGAACAGGTATTAGAACGTGAAGTTCCGAAAGAGTATAAAGATATTGTGCTTTACGATGATTACGGCAAAAGGGTAACTAACCCCGAAATGCTTGAAGCGATTGCTGAGGCTCAAGAGATATTAGCGGATTGGCTTAGAAGCAAGGAGAAATGGAAACACTGAGGAAATAAGAGAGTGCCACGTGAAGTGGAATTTGCTCCTTGTGTATCAGGTTAACGATGACGAGGACGGCGGACTGATTACGTTTCTTGATGCGGGTACTCACGCTGAAATATTTTAGAGAAAAGAAAAAGGCTGCTCTCACGAAAAGGGCAGCTCATTTTTTGTTGTTTAAGGTGGCAGTTTATCTTACGCTATTATCGCTTGTGCTTCTTCCTGAATCTTCTTGAGGTGTTCCGCGCTCACAAAACTTTCCGCATAAAGTTTGCAGATATTCTCCGTCCCCGAAGGACGCGCCGCAAACCATCCGTTAGCAGTCGTAACCTTCAGGCCGCCGATTGACGCATTATTTCCCGGAGCTTTCGTGAATTTCCCCGTAATCTTGTCGCCCGCAAGCGAGTCCGCTTTGATGTCATCAGGCGATAACTTTCCGAGTGCAGCTTTCTGTTCCGGAGTTGCGGGGGTGTCGATACGCGCATAGAAGCTCGTTCCGTATTTCGCTTTGATTTCGTCATAATGCTGTGCGGGATTCTTCCCTGTTACCGCTGTAATCTCGCACGCTAACAAGTCCATGATTATTCCGTCCTTGTCGGTCGTCCATACAGAACCGTCCTTGCAGAGGAATGACGCTCCGGCTGACTCTTCACCGCCGAATCCCATTGAGCCGTCAAGAAGCCCGTCAACAAACCACTTGAACCCTACAGGAACTTCACACAATTTGCGCCCGATTCCTTCTGTTACGCGGTCGATGATTGAGCTTGAGACCACTGTTTTTCCGACAGCAGCATCATTCCTCCAGCCTTTTCGCGACGTGAACAAATGCTGAACCGCTACCGCCAAATACGCATTGGGATTCATGAGTCCCTGCGGTGTTACGATTCCGTGACGGTCATAATCCGTGTCGTTCCCGAACGCTATATCATAGTCATCTTTCAGGCGGATTAGGTTGGCCATTGCGTAGGGCGATGAACAGTCCATTCTGATTTTGCCGTCATGGTCTGGGGGCATGAATGAGAATGTCGGGTCTAAGTTCGGGTTGACGACTTCGAGATTCTTTATGCCGTAAATTTCTGCGATCGGCTTCCAGTAATATATACCTGAACCGCCGAGAGGATCGGCACCGATTTTGAGGCCGGATTTTGCGATTGCTTCCATGTCGACAACGCTTGCGAGTGCCTTCACGTAAGGTACAACGAAGTCCTCAAAGTGTACGTTGTCCATCTTGACTGCTTTCTCAAACGGTACGCGCTTGATTTTGCTGACACCTTCACGGATTAATTCATTCGCGCGGTTCTGAATCTTGCTTGTGATTTCAGGGCTTGCAGGGCCTCCCGATGGCGGGTCGTATTTTATTCCGCCGTCTGTTGGGGGATTGTGTGAAGGGGTGATGACCATTCCGTCAGCTGTCTTGTTACCGGGAGTGCGGTTGTGTTCGAGAATTGCGCGTGATATTACGGGCGTTGGAGTGGGCGCAAAATCTTTCTGCAATATCAGCTCTACACCGTTTGCCGCTAAGACTTCCACGCATGTACGCATTGAAGGCTCTGACAGCGCGTGAGTGTCTGCACCCAAATACAGCGGGCCGGGAATGCCTTCGGCCGTTCTGTGTTCGTAGACAGCCTGAGCGATTGCGAGTATATGTTCCTCGTTGAAGCTGTGAAGGGCTGATGAGCCGCGATGACCTGAAGTCCCGAATGCAACCTGCTGTGTTTTGTCGTCAGGGTTCGGGGCTAATGTGTAGTAGTCGCTTATCAGTGAAGGGATATTTACTATCTTCTTCTCCTGCATTTGTATAATTCCTCCGTTCTTTTCATCGTTCTTTTGGGAATGAAGAAATTATACCCTAAATACCCCAGAATGTTACACCCCGTTTTGTACCCTCGTAAAATTCTATTATCTTCTGTATCTCCGGGATATATTCCGATTTCCTCGCTATTGTCTCGTTAAGTGCGTCCGTAAATCTCATGTCCTTTCGGTATAGATTGCTGTAGAAACGGTATATCTCACGTATCGTTCCCGCCTCAAATCCTCCGCGCTGTAGCCCGATTTTGTTCAAACCCGTAAGTCTCAACGGCTCGCCTGACGCTAACGTGTAGTGCGGTACGTCCTTTGACACGCGGTACAATCCGCCTATCATGCAGTATTCCCCAATCCTCACAAACTGGTGAACACCCGCCATTCCCCCGAATACAGTATGGCTTCCGACCTGCACAAAACCCGATAATCCTACTTTGTTTGCGATTGTTACGTAATCTCCGACAACTACATTATGCGCTAAGTGTACGCCTTCCATTATGAAGCAGTCATTCCCGACTATTGTCGAATTTCCTTCACCGCTTGCACGACTTATCGTTACGTTCTCACGGATTAATGTGTTGTCCCCGATTTTAACGTAGGACGTTTCGCCCTTGTAGCCGTGATCTTGGGGGTCTCCGCCGATTGATGAATGCTCACAGATTTTGCAGTTCTTCCCGATTGTTACATGGCCGTGTACGCTCACGAATGATGTTAATTCCGTTCCCGAACCGATTTTTGCGTCCCCGTCAACATAACAGAATGGCCCTATATTTACTCCGTCTTCAATTTCTGCTTGTGGTGATATTACTGATGAAGGGTGTATCTTGGTACTCACTCTTTTTCCTCCGTGTTACGCCCTAATGTATCAGCTATTATTGTGAGAAATTCCGCCTCTGCTACTACTTCATCATCAACGTATGCTTTCGCTTTTGCTTTTGCTGAATTGCTGCGGACGTTCGTAAGCTCAGCTTTTGTTACGAGCTTATCGCCCGGCCTCACTGGTTTGCGGAATCTCACCTTATCCATTCCCGTGAGAAATGCTATCTTGTTCCCCTGTTCCATTCCCAGTTTTATTCCCAGCAATACGCTCGCTACCTGCCCCATGCTTTCGACAATTAACACTCCGGGCATTGTAGGGTCGCCGGGAAAATGTCCCATGAAGTACGGCTCATTGTATGTTACGTTCTTGTAGCCTGTTACATGAACATCATCATATTCCGTTATCCTGTCTACCATGAGAAATGGATAACGATGTTTCAGCGTCTCCATTATTCCGAATATATCTATCTCAGGCACAATTCATTGCTCCTTTCATTTTTTCAGCAAGCCTCAAATGTATATCATGGCCCGCCCTCATCGCTATTATATGCGCCTTCATCGGGTAACCTGTACTGTATATATCCCCGATTAAATCCAGCACCTTATGACGCACAAATTCATTCTCCCAATGCAATCCGCCGTTTGCCTCTATAACTTCTCCGATTAATATCGCGTTCTCCAATGTTCCCCCTAATGCCATTCCGTGTGAACGCAAATATTCAACCTCGCTCTTCATCGCAAACGTTCTCGCGGGGGCTATCTCTTCTGCGTAATTCATTCCCCCTGTGTAATCGAATGTCTGTACCCCTACATAAGGATATTCAACCGTGTATGTGATACGAAATTCATTGCACGGAAATGCACACGCAAATCTCTTCCCGTCCTCACTCGATACCATTAAAGGCTCGCAAAGCATTCGGTGTTCTATTCCCGTGTCAGCAATATCTGAGTTACTCATTATCGCCTCTGTTACGCACTTCGCACAGCCGTCAAGCGCGGGCATTTCACCGCCCTCAACCGTAATACGCACTCCCGAAAATACACCCGTTCCGCATAACGCCGAGAATACATGCTCGCAAGTACGTACTCTTTCACCGTCAGGAAATATGTAATCAGATCCCCGTTTCGTTCCGTCAGTCTTGAGATGTCTTAACGGGCTTTCCTCATTGCCTGTCCTCAATATCACTTCGGGCGTGTCGTAAGGCTCTATCGTTACACAGCATTCCTTCCCGCTGTGAAGCCCCAATCCGCTCAATTCTATTTTCCCGTTTAATTTTCTCATTTCGGAATACGGTCTAATCTCTTCTCAACATTTCTTAGCCTCTTAACCAGCAATGGCAAATCCGATGCAAGTACTAACGCCCGTTTTGCGTCATTGTGATTACGCGCAGGGAAACCCGATATTATAGAGTTCGCAGGAACATCATTCGTTACCCCCGAACGCCCAGCTATCACTACGTTTGAGCCGATTTTAACGTGGTCGGTTATTCCGGCCTGTACTGAGATTGTTACGTTGTCGCCAAGCTCTGTGCTCCCGGCTATGCCCGACATTGAACAGATTATACAGTTCTTGCCGATTTTAACGTTATGGCCGATTTGTACCTGATTGTCTATCTTCGTTCCTGAACCTATTATCGTGTCATTCAATGTCCCTCTGTCGATTGTCGAACATGCTCCGATTTCCACGTTATCTCCGAGAGTTACTCCGCCTGTTTGGGGTATCTTCAGTATTCCGGCCTCCGTTCGCTCAAATCCGAAACCGTCAGCACCTATCACAGCCCCCGAATGTATCAGGCAGTTTTCACCCATCGTAACATTCTGCAACAATACAGCGTGAGGCTCAATGACTGTTCCTGCACCGATCTTGCAGCCGTCGCCGACATACGCAAACGGGGCTATGTATGCATTTGGTGAAATTATTGCTGAGGGTGATACTTCTGCTTTGGGGTCAATTCCTGTTTTCGCTTGGGGGTTCGCAAAAAGTGAAAGCAAATCCGCTAATCTCGCACGGGGATTTTCACAGATTATTGCGTCTCGGCCTTCTGTGATGTACTTTTCACGGGTCATTACTGCTGATGATATTTCAAGACCCGACATTATTCCCTTGTCCCAAACCGCACAAATCGTGTTTTCCGCAGGGTATTCGGGTGATGATACTCCGATTATTTCACGGTCGCCGTTTCCTGTTACCGGCAATCCCAATCTCTTTCCTATTTCTGAAAGTTTCAAGTTGTGGTGTCCTCCTATAAGTTCCATTTTCCGCGAAGCCCTATATTACCATCGTAATAAATCTCCGCTGATATATGCTCATCTATCCTGTAGCCTATCCCGCCTTCCTGTTTCCCTGTACTTAAACTGTGCCGCCATCTTGCATACAGCCTTCGTATTTTTATTGGGACGTATTCAATCCTAACGTAAAATTCATCGTCAGGCATTTCGTATTCTATACCTCCCCAAAAATTATTCAAAAATTCAAACCTTCCGCCTATCCTCTGAGTAAATCCAAAGTCTTCAAGCTCAAATATTAATTCCGTGTAAATCTCAGGCGCAAAATTATACCTGTCATTAACCCTCCATAACGGCCGAAATCCGAAAAATGCTCCGGCTTCAGGGTACTTACCGTCAATTCCCGCGTATGCACTCACCCATATGCTGAACATTATATTCTTGCTGTCAGCCCGTGCCTCTATCCCAGAAACTTTATCAGCCCGAAACTTTACGCTTACATTCGCTTGCAAGTTCTCCACTGCATGACGGTCTTCGAGAAATTTACGCGCTTCCTCTTCAATGTCTGCCCGATGTCTGTCCGCCCATTTCACCGGCAATCCGATTAACAGCGATAATTCAGGGATTAAACGAGCCTCCAAATCACTGCGGAACATCGCCGGAATTGTCCGCGATATTAATTCAGGCTTCACCGCTAATATCATCTCATGAGACGGCCGGAATGACAACGTTATTATTGTTGATGACTGCGATATGTATATCTGCGGCATTACTTCCCAGCCCGGCAACCGTTCCATCACTATCTCTGATATTCGCTTCCTCAAAGGCTCTTCAGCCCACGTCAATGCGTTCTGCGGTACTTCGGAGACTATCCGCGATACATCTTCAGACATTCCCAGAGTGTCAGACCTGAACCACTCAATAGCTTTTCCCCGTAACTCAGGGGGATTTATCCGCGTCTCAGGAAAAATCCTAACCGCCTCTGACGAAAATATTACATCAAGTTCCGGCTTAACGTCTACGCTATATCCCGTAAATAACCGCCCTGCCACTAGCGATAACGTTCCTTCACGGTCTATTGCAGGGTCGGAAGGTATCTCACTCCATATCGCTTTGAGGCTCCGTGTTACATTAGGCTTAAGCCATTCGGGGATACCTCGCACTGTAAGCGCAGATGATTTACCCGTCAGCAAAAATATCAACAGAATTACGCTAGAACATTTCCCCAAACCCGAAATATGTACGGTTCTCATCTTCCCCCTTCGCGTAATCAACACGGAGATTTCCGAACGGCGTTTTCACTCTCAAGCCTAAGCCGTAATCGTCATGGTAATTGCTCCAGTCCATTGTCGTGTCGGCGTTACCAATATCGTAAAATCCGACTACTGTTACAGCGTTTGCGACTGGCACTCTGAGCTCAAAATTCCCCAAGTAGAAATTGCTTCCCTCGAATGAACGCGAATTATATCCCCTCAGTGAGTTCATTCCGCCCAAACTGTATCGCGCAAAGGCCGGGAGTTCGTCCTTCGTTGATGAGCCTATCCTCAGTCTTGCCGCAAACAATAACGGGTTTTCCTCGCTCCACGTTCCGCCGATGTCCGCAAATCCTTCAAGCACCTTGTTCAACGAAACATATAATCTTGCCTGCGTCCAGTACTTGAGGTAATCATATTCTCCACCCAAAAACTGTACAGCCTGTTCTATGTTCGTGTCCCATACAAAGCCCTTCGGGTACGGCGAATATTCATCGCGTTTGTCCCACGTAAGTTGAAGCTCGAATGTCTGGTTCACTCCGTCCCACATAGTGAGGTCGTTGACGTATCCGGGGATTGCCCTCTGCATATCACTGTAGCTGACATCATCATGCCTTATCGTGAAAAACCAGCTCCAATCCTCGTTACTGAATTTCTTCCCCAGTCCGGCGTAAATGCTCAATGTTTCCTCGTCGATGTCGAACTGTCTGCGTCCCTGCTTGTAGTAATATCTCTGGTCGTATGTGTGGTATCTCGCTCCCACTCGCCATCCGAATGTGTGTGCGTCCATGTATGGGCTTGAGAACGTCGTCCAGTATGTAGCCTCGCGGCCCTCGTTGAAGCCTATCTCGAATATCATTCCGCGCCCGAACATGTTGGTGTTGCTGTACGTCAATCCGCCAGATAATCCGCTCTCAGTCCCGTAGCCTATGTTCAATCCTACTGAGGCAGTGCGCTTCTCCTTAACCGTGAGGATTAAATCTACCTCGCTGTCGTTGTTTTCGGGAACGTCAAACGCTACATTAACGTCCTCAAAATATCCCAATCCCTGAAGTTTTCCCAGTTCATGACGGAATTTCGTTACGTTGAATATGTCGCCTTCCTTGAGCTTTATTTCACGGCGGATTACGTAGCTCTTTGTCTTAGTGTTACCCTGTATCAATACATCGTGGACTTTAGGTTCGAGGATTGTTACGTAGATGTTCCCGCCCTGTATCTGAACATCGGCTACCCTCACCATTACGTATCCGGCCTTGTGGTATTTCTCCTGTATACGGTCTAAATCGTTCCTGAAGAATTGGCGGTTGAATACTGTACCTTCCTGCGAAAATACTTCCTTCATGAGCTGTTCTGAGGTGAATATCGTGTTCCCTGTGAAATATATCCCCGATATTTTAGGGTTTTCCTGTACCGTGAATGTTACGGAAGTTCCTCCGCCTTCATCGTTTATATCAGCGTCAACAAACGAAAAGAAGCCCTGATTATATATCGCCTCAATGTCTGAGAGTATTACATCACGGCTTAAATCTGTGCCGGGCTTCGTGTCGACTACGTTCAAGATGTATTCCGTTGCTATGTTCGGATTTCCTGAAACGTTTACTGATGTTACATGGCGGGGAGTTTCTTCCGCTCCGTATGACGATACTGCTGTAATCATTATCATCATAATTATCATTGTAAGTTTACGCATTTTAGTTGATAGTACCCCTTTCATTTATCCTTATTATTGAGTTTGTTTTCAGGGCTCTTCTTCCCGTCTCAAGCAAATAATTCACTCTGTCATATGCAGGTTTTTTGACAGGAGGAGAGTTTGAAATTTTCGGCTTTGATGTTTTCTCTGGCTTTGTTGATGTACGCTTTACGGCTGACTGCTTACGGGGCTTCGGCTTCGTTGATGGCAACGGTGATGTACGCTCTTCGGCCTTTGGGGTTTCGGGGACTTTGGCGTGAAATTCCTGCGGTAATGCTTCGGGTAATGATATTTCAGGCTCAAGGATCGGAACGTTCTCGCGGGATATTGGACGTATCATAAGCATTAGGATTATTACGGAAAGTATCAAGGGATTAACGATTTGCGGGAATATTCCCGATTTAACGGCCTGAGA
>JAFSLR010000262.1 GCA_017448375.1 Synergistaceae bacterium
CGGAGACCCCGCAAGAATGGTACTCGGCGACCTTGCTACAGATGAGGCAATCAAAGAGTTCCGCGACAAGGAAGGACTCAATGATCCGTTTCTCGTGCAGTTCGGGAATTACATCTACAAGGCCGTCTTCAAAGGCGACATAGGACGGTCGTACAGCTCAAAGCGTCCCGTAATGCAGGAAATATTGACGGCTTTCCCCTACACGCTGAAATTGTCGGCGTTCGCAATGATAATCGCAATCATAATCGGAATCCCTTGCGGAATAATATCGGCCATAAAGCAATATTCATGGTTTGACACAATCACAATGATTTTCGCCATGATAGGACTCTCAATGCCGGTCTTCTGGTTAGGGCTGTTATTGATTCTGTTCTTCTCAGTTCGCTTAAGGTGGTTACCGTCATCGGGTTTCTCAACGTTCAAAGCAATGATTCTCCCGTCAGTAGCATTAGCCGCGCAAAGTATCTCAATGGTTACACGTATGACCCGTTCTTCAATGCTCGAAGTTATCCGCGCCGATTACATTCGCACAGCCCGCGCAAAAGGCCAGAAAGAAAGTATTGTTATCGGTGTACATGCCCTGCGTAACGCCTTAATCCCCGTTGTAACGTTGTGCGGTTTACAGTTCGGACAATTATTGTCGGGTGCGATTCTCACTGAGAGCATTTTCGCCGTACCTGGAGTCGGCCGCTTAATGGTCAACGCTATAATGAGCCGCGATTATCCTATGGTGCAGGGCGGAGTCCTTTTCATCGCAATAACATTCAGCATTGTGAATCTTTTGGTTGATTTGCTGTATGCTTACATTGACCCGCGAATCAAGGCCGAATTAAAGTAGGGAGGATATAAGATGACAGAAAAAATTATCCCTGAATTAGTCCGAAAGAGAAGGAGTCCTTTTGTCGACGTAATGTTTAGGCTCGCTAAAAGTCCTCTTGCGATGTTCGGGCTTGCAATAATATTCGTGCTTGTGTTCTGCGCGATTTTTGCTGAAGTCATTTCACCTTACAGCCCGATAAAACAGGATTTAATGCACATGTTCGAGACTCCGTCTTCGGCTCACTGGCTCGGAACGGACGAATTCGGGCGCGACATATTGAGCCGACTCATATACGGTGCAAGAGTCTCATTGCAGGTCGGGTTTATCGCTGTCGGAATCGCTCTCGTTATAGGCGGTATGCTGGGGGCAATTTCGGGTTACTACAGCGGGAGGCTCGATAACATCATCATGCGCGTAATGGACGTGTTACTCTCAATCCCTCAAACGTTATTGGCGATTGCGATTGTCGCGGCTTTAGGGCCAAGTCTCATGAACTTGATGATAGCTGTCGGAATTTCAGCCGTTCCCACATATGCGCGAATTGTGCGGGGCTCGGTGCTTTCGATTCGGAGTATGGAGTTCATCGAGGCCGCAAGGGCTGCGGGAAGTTCGGACTTGCGCATAATCCTCAAGCACATTATCCCAAACAGTATGGCACCCATCATCGTACAGTCAACACTCGGAGTCGCTTCGGCAATCCTTAACGCTGCGGGACTCTCGTTCATCGGTTTGGGCATTCAGCCCCCGAACCCTGAATGGGGCGCAATGTTATCGGGCGGAAGGCAATACATTCGTGATTTCCCGCACATGACGCTTTATCCAGGACTCGCGATAATGCTCACGATATTAGCACTAAACTTTTTGGGTGATGGCTTGCGCGACGCATTAGACCCGAAATTGAAGAGGTGATGACAATGAATGACATCATGCTTGACATAAAGAATTTGACGATACATTACAGCACTGAAGGCGGAGTCGTTCACGCTGTTGAAGGATTGAATCTGACATTGGGACGCGGTGAATCTCTCGGCTTTGTCGGCGAAACTGGCGCGGGAAAAACTACAACCGCACTCGGAATAATGCGCTTAATCCCGAATCCCCCCGGAAAAATCGAATCCGGCGAAATCATATTCAACGGTGAAAATTTGCTCACAAAGTCAGAGGCCGAAATGCGGAAAATTCGCGGCGAAAAAATAGCAATGATATTCCAAGACCCAATGACAAGCCTTAACCCCGTTATAACAGTCGACAAACAAATAGCCGAAATGATTTCCCTTCACAAAAACGTATCACACTCGGAGGCGTTGAAACTTGCGGGCGATATGCTGGAGCTTGTCGGGATTCGCCGTGAGAGAATGCACGATTACCCCCATCAGTTTTCGGGCGGAATGAAACAGCGCGTTGTGATTGCGATTGCGCTTGCATGCGACCCCGAATTACTGATAGCTGATGAGCCGACTACAGCACTTGACGTTACGATTCAAGCTCAGGTGTTGGAGCTCATGAAGGAGTTAAAGCAGAAATTTTCAGCGTCAATGATTCTCATCACTCACGATTTGGGGATTGTTGCTGACATCTGCGACAAGGTAGCGATTATGTACGCCGGGCGCGTTGTTGAATACGCCGACAAACGATCGCTCTACACGAATCCCATTCACCCTTACACGCGCGGATTATTCCGTTCAGTGCCGGACATTGACGAGGACGTTGACGAACTGCCCGTGATACCGGGATTAATGCCTGACCCCGTGAATCTTCCTTCAGGCTGTGCGTTTCACCCGCGCTGCTCAATGGCAACGGAGGAATGCTCTAAAGTCCGTCCCGATATGCAGGAGGCCGAACCCGGGCATTTTGTTGCGTGTCCTTTCTGCGTGAAAAAATTTCTTGAAGGGAGTGCGCTCTAATGAATGACGCATATATACGAGTTGAGAACCTGAAGAAATATTTTGCGACAAAACGCGGAATGTTGCACGCCGTTGATGATGTCAGCTTTGAGATAATGAAGGGCGAAACTTTAGGGCTTGTAGGCGAGTCGGGCTGCGGAAAATCGACATTAGGACGCTGCTTGATACGTCTGCTTGACAGTACATCGGGTAAAGTTTTGCTGAGGAATGAGAATGATGACGGCTACACGGACGTAACAAAGGCTTCACCCCGCGAAATGAAAGAACTCCGCAAGCGAGTGCAGATTGTGTTTCAAGACCCGTATTCCTGCCTCAATCCGCGACTCTCCGTGTGGGAACTGATAGCAGAGCCGTTAATCGTCAACAACATTCACAGCGACAAAAACGAAATGAGGAAGCGAATCCGCTCATTGATGGACACAGTTGGACTCGCCGAAAGACTCGAAAACAGTTACCCTCACGAATTAGACGGCGGAAGAAGACAGCGAATCGGAATCGCCCGTTCACTTGCGCTTAACCCGGAGTTTATTGTTCTTGACGAGCCAGTGTCAGCACTTGACGTTTGCATTCAGGCGCAAATTCTGAATCTGCTGAACGATTTGCAGAAGGAATACAAGTACACCTACGTTTTCATTTCGCACAATTTAAGCGTAGTCCGTCATGTTTCAGACAGAATCGCAGTAATGTACTTGGGGCAGATAGTGGAGCTTTCAGAGTACAAAGAATTATTCAGCAAACCTTTGCACCCTTACACACAGGCGTTACTCTCAGCAATTCCACTCGCAAAACTGGACGTACACCGCGAACGTATTATACTTGAAGGCGATGTGCCGAGTCCGATTGAGCCTCCTAACGCTTGCAGGTTCGCCGGAAGATGCCGTTACGCAAAGGACATTTGCCGGAACACTCCGCCAGCATTAAAGGAGATATTGCCCGGACATTTTGCGGCATGTCATTACGCAAAGGAGA
>JAFSLR010000263.1 GCA_017448375.1 Synergistaceae bacterium
CAAAATCGCAAACCGCGCTGTAATGTGCGAGGTACTCAAAGAGGCAGCCTCAAAGGATAAAAGCGTTGTAGTATTGTGCAGTGACTCGCGGGGATCTGCTTCCCTGTCGTCATTCGCTGACGCATTCCCGGAGCAGTTCGTGGAAGTCGGAATCGCAGAACAGAATCTCGTGAGCATTGCGGCGGGTCTTGCCTCATGCGGTAAAAAGGCGTTCGCTGTTTCTCCTGCGTCATTCATTTCAACACGGAGCTATGAGCAGTGCAAAGTTGACTGTGCATATTCAGACACGAACGTGAAACTTATCGGGATTTCCGGCGGAGTCAGTTACGGCGCGTTAGGCATGACTCACCATTCAGCCCAGGACATCGCGGCCATGTCAGCAATACCGAACATGAGAGTATATTTGCCGTCAGATCGTTTTCAGACTCGCTGTGTCTTTGAAGCACTCCTGAAGGACAACAAGACCGCTTACGTGAGAATCGGACGCAATCCCGTTGAGGATGTTTACTCAGAAGGCAATGTGCCGTTCACGATGGACAAGGCTACAGTTCTTGCTGAAGGCTCAGACGTGTTAATCGTTGCTTGCGGTGAAGTCGTAAAAGCCTCAAAGGATGCCGCCGAATTGTTGCGGGCAAAAGGAATCTCAGCGGGAGTCCTCGATATGTACTGCGTGAAGCCTCTTGACACTGAAACATTGCTCAAGCACGCCGCCGGGAAAAAGTTAGTACTTACGGTTGAAGAGCATTCACCTTTTGGCGGACTCGGAAGCATGGTAGCTCAGGTAATCAGCGCGAACGACCCGAAAAAGGTCATCAATCTCTCGCTTCATGATGAGCCTGTAATCACGGGAAAATCGCAGGAAGTTTTCGCCTACTACGGAATGAACGCTGAGGGAAGCACAAAGACTGTCTGCGAAATGTTAGGCTGATGGGAAAATTTATTCTTAGTGTTGACCAGAGCACACAAGGCACAAAGGCTTTGCTGTTTGATGACAAAGGCTCATTGCTTTGCAGGACGGACAAACCGCACAGGCAGATCATCAACGACAAGGGCTGGGTTGAACACGACCTCAACGAAATTTACGCAAACACTTTGCAGGTTGTGAAAGACCTCGTGTCAAAAGCCGGAATCGACAAGGGCGAAATTGTTGCGTTGGGAATAAGCAATCAGCGTGAGACTTCAGCATGTTGGAGCAAACAGACGGGCGAACCTCTGTATAACGATATTGTGTGGCAGTGTTCGAGGGGCGCGGCAATATGTGAAGGACTCGAAAAGCAGGGATATTCCGAGACTGTTTACAGGAAGACGGGAATCAAATTGTCCCCGTATTTCCCCGCGGCTAAATTGGCATGGATATTCCAGAATGTCGCGGGAGTCTCTGAACGTTCAAAGGCCGGAGAAATCGCAGCAGGAACGATTGACTCGTGGCTCGTCTGGAAACTCACTAACGGCGAACGGCATCAGACGGATTACTCTAACGCCTCGCGGACTCAGCTCTTCAACATCAATTCGCTTGAATGGGATGAAGATTTACTGAAAATTTTCGGCCTCGATAAAAGATGCATGGCTGAAGTTACAGACTCTGACGGCGATTTTGGCATGACGGATTTTGAAGGCTGGCTTGACAGGAAGATTCCAATCTGCGGAGTCTTAGGCGATTCTCACGGCGCGCTGTTCGGGCAGGGCTGTTTGAACACGGGAATGATTAAGGCGACTTACGGCACTGGCTCTTCTATCATGATGAACACGGGAGAAAATCCAGTCTTCAGTGATGCGGGAATTGTTACGAGTCTTGCGTGGAAGATCGGCGGAAAAGTGAATTACGTCCTCGAAGGCAACATAAATTACACGGGAGCTGTTATCACTTGGCTGAAAGATGACGTGAAACTTATCGCGAGTCCCGGCGAAACAGAATCACTTGCACGAGCCGCAAAAAGGAATGATCATACATATTTAGTCCCGGCGTTTTCGGGATTGGGCGCGCCGTATTGGGACTCTCACGCTTCAGCCTGCATTGTTGGAATGACTCGCTCAACGGGGAAAAATGAGATCGTAAAAGCCGCGCTTGATTGCATTGTGTATCAGATTACGGACATCGTAGAGGCAATGCGTTCAAGCTCAGGAATCACAATCAGCGGACTCAGAGTCGACGGAGGCCCGACACGCAACAAGTATCTCATGCAGTTTCAGAGCGACATGCTTAATATCCCTGTGAGAGTTCCTGACGCTGAGGAATTATCCGGGATTGGTGCTGCTTACTGCGCGGGAATTTCTGCGGGGCTTTACGGTGATGATGTCTTCAAGAATCTGAAACGTACTCTGTATGTGCCGGACATGGCCGGGAGTGAACGCAAAAATTTATATGACGGCTGGAAAAATGCTGTAACAAAATCTCGCTAACAAAATTAAGAGGGGATTCAAACGTCCCCCCTTTTTTTTCACTTCATCTTCTCTAAAACTGCTTCCCTTGATGGTATTGACGGTGCCGCGCCGTGTCTTGTTACTGCGATTGCTGATGCGTTAGTCGCGAATCTCATCGCCCATTGCGGAGTCTTACCCTCAAAAATTCCTGACAGGAAAAATCCCGTAAACGTATCTCCCGCCGCTGTAGTGTCAACCGCATTAACTCTCAGTGCTTCCTGATGAAACGTAATCTCACTGTCTGAATACACAGCTCCGTTTGTGCCGAGCGTAAGAACGATTTTTGTATCAGGCAATTTTTCCCGGAGTCTTCCTGAAATTTCTTCCGGCTTTTTTCTTGAGACATCATCATTCAGGAACTGCCCCGCTTCAATCTCATTCAGCAGCAAGTAATCAGCATACTTGAAGACGGGAATAATTTTCTCTTCCATCGGTGAAGGGTTGAAGGCTACAATCATTCCGTGAGACTTTGCGCTTTGAGCTAGATATTCCGGCTCGCTGATTTCGTTTTGAATCACAAGAGCGTCCCCGGCAGAAAAATTTTTCAGTGTCTCATCAATCTGAGCGCGTGAAATTTCCTGATTTGCTCCTCCGAATAACAGAATGCAGTTATCTCCGTCCGTGTTGTTCTGTATTATCGTGTGGCCTGTCTTGACTCCCTTGAGGCGTTTAACGTACTCGGTGTTTACTCCTGCCGATTCAAGCTCATCAACGAGGAACTGACCATCATTTTCACCGATTGCCCCGGCGTGAAAAACTTTCAGCCCTGCTTTTGCGAGAGCGACAGACTGATTCAGACCTTTTCCCCCGCTGAAGACGTTTAGCGAACGCGCCGCGAGAGTCTCACCTCGTGCTATGAAGTGAGGAACGCTGTAAACGTTGTCGATGTTGAGAGAACCGAATGATAATACTTTCATGACTTTATTACGCCCTTCTTCAGAATCATGCAGGCATAGAGAGCCTTCTCACTTGTCGCTATTATCGCGTAGGCTTTTTTC
>JAFSLR010000264.1 GCA_017448375.1 Synergistaceae bacterium
AATTCCGCGAACGTCATATCATACCCTTCCGGCAAAAACACAGGATCATACCCGAAACCGTCATCTCCCCTTGAAGCCTCCGAAATTCTCCCGTAACAATAACCCTCAGTAATGAGCGTAAATTCCGCCGGAACACTCAAACACAACGCCGCAACAAATCTCGCCTTTCTGTTCTCGACTCCCTCAAGCTGACCGAGAAGCCACGAAGCGTGATCGGAGTCATTCCCCGAAACAACCCGCGATGAGTACAGTCCCGGCGCACCCTCAAGAGCTTCAACCTCAAGCCCTGAATCATCAGCGAGGCACGCACACCCGGATTTTTCAGCCCACGCACGAGCCTTTAACATTGCGTTTTCGGCGTAAGTCTTCCCGGTCTCCTCAACAATCATCCTCGAAATATCCGGCGCAAAAATTATCTCCTCCGCAAAACCTTCACCCGAAACATTCTTTATTATCTCTGTAAACTCTCGGTATTTTCCTTCATTCCCTGTTGCTATGATTAACCTGCTGAACATTTTTTCCCTTTCCGCTAGCTTTTTTTCGGAAGTTTCCAGACCGATGAAAGGTCAACCGTTCCTTCCCTGCCTGGAGTCTTTGAGTCTATGAGGAATTTCACCTGCGATAACGGCGAAAAGTTTTCATCTATCGTCCTCACTATGCTTGTTATGAGAAGAAGTGATTTCTGTTTTCCCATCGCGTTCAAGGCCGAAGCAAACTGCCCCGGCATGTCCAAGAATGCTGTCTCATTATTCCTGAACACGTGAAGCAGTTTTATATTGTTCCCGTTAGGTACGCCGCTTAAATGTATTATTTCGTTCACTGCGTCCCTTATATTGTCCTCCCTTGTGAGCGAGAGAAAACTCTTTCTTACATCGGTTATCTCATTGTCCTTAACGTGATATATGTTGAGTGAAATTTGAGGTACATTTCCACCTGAAGATACAGCATTTCTTGCTGCGTTCCTGCGTTCTGACTCCTCAAAATTCGATAAGTCTCCCTGATTCTCGATTCTGTTTTCGGGCTTGAGGAATAATTTTGTGTTGAGGAAATCAACAACCCATGATGTTCCCAGATAACCCAGCACAAAGCACAGCAGTATCACTCCGAGAATTGATAATATCCTCAGCAGTAACGGTGTCGGCTTGTCTGAATCATCATCAAGCGGAGCGGGCTTAGGTCTTTTCTGCTGACGGCGTTTTCGGGCTTCTGCTTCTGCCATTTCGAGCTGAGCCTGCCTTCGTCTGTTTGGTATTGGTCTCCCTGAAGGTCTTAACGGCGGCATAATATTTTCACCATTCCTTTTTATCTGATGTAGTTTGCGATGCCTTCGGACATTGCGTTTGCGATTCTCTGCTGGTATGCCGGAGTCGTAAGAAGCTGGGACTCGTTAGCGTTTGTTACGAATCCGATTTCAAGCAATACTGCGGGCATTCCTGCACCCCTTAACACGAAGAAAGGTGCCTGGGCGACTCTCCTCATAGGGAGTCCGTTCCTCACTCCTGCATTATAGAGCATGGCCGCAAAGTCTGTGCTTTCTGAGATTTTGTTGTTCTGCTGAAGGTCGCCGAGTATACGCAGCAACATCTCTGTTCTTCTGTCAACATTCTCGGTATCCATTCCTTTACCTTCAACGTATTCGCGGTTCTCAACTTTTGCGAGGTTCATTGCGTCCTTGTCCGTAGGAAGTGCCATGATGTATATCTCGAATCCCGTCATTGATTTTTTGTTGGGCAGAGCGTTGACGTGAATACTGACGAACAAATCGGCCTTAACGTTATTTGCTATGTCGGTGCGTTCCTGAAGTTTGAGATAAATATCGGTCGCTCTCGTCATGACGACATTATAGCCTTTTGCGGTTAAAGCTCTTTGGAGTTCGAGACCCACAGCGAGATTGACATCTTTCTCTTTAACGCCGTTGTCCATAGCTCCGGGATCTTTTCCGCCGTGCCCGGGATCGATGACGATAGTTTTCCGCCCCGAATTGACTCTGAGACGTTGAGCAGCCTGCGGGCTTGTTGGAATCGTAATCGTGCTCGGAGGAGTCATTGTTGCGGGAGTCTTTGCGGGCTGTGTTTGCGGAATGCTGGTTATAACGGGGTCTGGTGTTCTCGGCGTAACAGTCGGAGTTGTAGCGGCCGGAGTCCTTGCCGGAGTCGTGGCGGGAGTCTCTGCGACCTGACCTGGAAGCCGTATATCAGCTTTCGGTGTTTGAGGAGTTGTCCCGATAATGTTCGTGTCTTCGGGGTAAAAGAAGTCGAACACAATACGGCGCGGATTATTGAGAACGAGTTTTTCGGCCTTAGTGATTCCGTTTGGCGTGAAAATTAATTCTGCACCGTCAATGTTAGATTTAATTTCGGCCTTAATGTTTCCGGCGAACGGTGAAGCAATGCTCTTTGAGTTTTCGAGGCTTGACGCGAAGAGGGCGTGAAGTTTTCCGCCGTCCATGTAGACTTGGGGGTCTGACCCTTCATCGGCCATGACGACAGCGCGTATTTTCTTGTGAGTGCCTTCTTGGGTTGTCCATCTTATGCCCTGAATCGTTCCGCTGTAATTTTCGGCTCTTTCAGTATTTGTGTCATCGGGGCTGAACGTTTCCATTCTGGGCTGAGCTTTGCCGGAAGTTTTTTTCGCTGAAGCTGTGATTACGGGCTGTGAATTTTGCGGTGCTGTAACCTCTGGCTGTGTAGGCTGGGGCTGAGGAGTCCTTGCGACCTGCACGGGCTGAGTCGGTGTAGGCTGTGCGACTTCTGCGGGCCGGGTCGGTGTAGGCTGAGTTGGCTGTGTCCTTGTTGGAGTGCGGTTTGTGTTTACGGTTCTGTTGATTATGGCGTTAAGGTCTATTTGGGGTTCGGGTTTTTTTGCGACTTGGGTATTATCCGTGTCTCCGAAATCGCCGAAATCATTTTCATTAACCGCCGTTGCTCCCCCTGAAATTTTCGCAAAACGAAGCCTGTTGTTTACGCCCCTTCCCGAAAAGCCCTGAAACAATGCCGCCGCACTCTGAGAGTCAACCCAGAATTTTCCGCCCTGTTCAAACGGTGCAGAGTATAACGGGATAATCGAATATCCATACCAGCCGGCAGTCGCGCCGATTGAGATTCGGATTTGAGCATTTCCGCGCGTGAGTGTAAGCTCGTCATCATTCCTTTTCGGAGTGAAACCGAACATTCTCCCTAAGTCTTCAACCGAGACGCAGAGAGCCGAATTTTTTTCGACAGAAGGGACTGCACCGACACTGCTCTGTCCCCTGTATAACATGGCATCCGCAAAAGCTGAGGCACAAAAACAGAGGACAAGCAGAGCCGAAATTGCAGCCGTGAAAATTCTGTGCATAGTTGTTACTCGCTGTCCTCTAAAATCTGGTCAAGCTCAAAGAGGTTTGAAACATCAAGCAGCAATATCAATCTGTCATCAGCCGGTTTTGCTACCCATAATACGTAACGCCTGTCAATCGCTGATGATAATTTTGTCGCAACTTCAAGCTGTGAGTCATATATCGTCAGAACTTCACGCACTGAATTTACTATCATTCCGAATGTTACTTCATTGACGGCGATAACTACGATTCTTGCCTCATCAGTGAGAGGGTGTCCGGCCATGCCGATTTTCATGTGCATGTCGAAAACCGGAACAATCGTACCTCGAAGGTTAATCACTCCCCTGATGTAAGCGGGGGCGTTCGGGACTCTTGTGATAAACGAAGGGACGCGGACAATCTCGCGAACCATATTCACATCAACGCCGAAATTCTCAAGTCCCAGCTTGAACACAAGGTTAATATGTTCCTCGCCGAGGGACTCCATGTCTATATCTCTGAAATCCTGATTTACTTCTTTTTTTGCAGGGGTTGTATTCTGAACGTCTGCCATTAAATTAAAGCCTCGTTTCTTGTGATGAGATAATCCCCGCCCCGTTTTTTTGCTGACAGGGCAGGGAAAAATGCTGCGTGTATTATTATTCTGCTTCTGCTTCAGCCGCCATTACAGCGAGCTTTACTGCGCCCATAATGCCCTGATTCCCGTTGAGTGCTGCGGGGGTAATATAGGCGTTCATGTTGCGGAGTTCTTTTGTTGTGATGTAATCGTTGATGTACTCTGCAACGTATTTCCTTATCATCGGGAAGAGCTGAGTCTGGCTCATTACTCCGCCTCCGAGAATGATTTTCTGCGGGCTTAATACCATTGTGATGTCTGTGAGTGCCTGAGCGATATATTTTGCTTCAAGCTCCCAGACCTCCGGCATGTCAGCGAGTTCCTTGCCGGGTTTCCCCCAGCGGTCTTCGATTGCCGGGCCGCAAGCCATTCCCTCGAAACATGCGCCGTGATTCGGGCAGTGTCCCTTGTAGTTATCGCCCTCGACTCTGGCCATGAAGAGGTGTCCGGCTTCGGGGTGAAGCATTCCGTGAACGAGTTTTCCGCCTGACATTGCGCCCATTCCGATTCCCGTACCGATCGTGAAGTACACGGCATCGGTGAGTCCCTGAGCGCAGCCCCATGTAGCCTCGCCGAGAAGTGAGCCGTTTACGTCCGTGTCAATGCTTGCTGGGATTCCGAGAGCGTCTTTAAGGGTTGTGAGAATGGGATAATTTCGCCACGGGATTTTCGGGGTATTGAGGATATTCCCGTAAGTTTTCGCGTTTGGTCTCACGTCAACAGGCCCGAAACATGCGATACCGAGAGCCTTTATTCTGTCGTCTTCGGGTAATTCGGGTGATACTTTAGCCTTGAAGTACTCGATGATTTTCGGCATTGTCTCATCAGGTGTCGTTGTTGGGATTGACTCCTGATCTAAAATCTGGCCGTTTTCGTTGCCGACTGCGCAAATCATTTTTGTTCCGCCGGCTTCTAATGCTCCGTATAACATTAACTGAATAACCTCCCAAAAAATCCCTTCTGCTTTGGTGCCTGTACTTGTGCTTGAGGTGCGGGCGTTTCCTCAGCTTTCGGGGATTCAGATTTGTAGCCTGACAGGTCAACATTTCGGACATTACCGCGCAAAGGAAGAATACTCTTCGGGTTCACAGAAAGCTCATCGACTCCCCATTTCAGGAAATCTTCCGTCAATGTCGGGTCAGCTCCGAGTTCACCGCAGATTCCTACCCATGTGTTATGCCTGTGTCCTGCCTCTATCGTTTCGCGAATGAGCCTGAGTACAGCGGGGTGATGAGTGTTCGCAAAGGGCTCAAGGCTCGCGCTCTGCCTGTCAATAGCGCAAGTGTACTGCGTCAAGTCGTTTGTGCCAAGTGAGAAGAAGTCGACTTCCTCTGCTAATTCGTCAGCGCAAAGGGCGGCGGCCGGAGTCTCAATCATAATTCCGATCTCGTATTTTCCGACTGTAACGCCTTCAGCTTCGAGTTCTTTTTTGCACTCGTTGAGAATCTCCTTGCATTTAACGACTTCCCATTTGCTGATAATCATGGGGAACATTATACCGAGATTGCCGAACGCTGAAGCCCGTAACAATGCGCGCAGCTGACGCTTGAAGAAATCCGTGCGTGTCAAGCAGATACGTACAGCCCTGAAGCCTAACGCGGGATTCTCTTCTTTGTCGAGATGCATGTAGTCGATAGTTTTGTCCGCGCCGATGTCGCAAGTTCTGATGATGACCATACGGGGCGCGAGTCCTTCGAGAACCTGCTTATACGCCTGGAACTGTGCATCCTCTGAGGGATCGTCCTTGCTGTTGAGGTAGACGAACTCAGAACGGAACAATCCGACACCTTCCGCGTCATTCTCGATAACGGCTTTAACGTCTTTGGGGCCTCCGATGTTGGCGTAAAGTTTTACCTTCCGGCCGTCTTTCGTAACGCTGGGCTGACCTTTGAGCTTCTGCAATTCTTCTTCCTTGCGTTTGTCCTCAGCCTGTTTTGCTGAAAGCTCGTCAATGATATTCTGTTCCGGCTCAATGTAAATGCATGAGTTGTAGCCGTCAAGGATTGCGAATTTCCCGTCCCAAGAGTCTGCGATGTCGTGGCACTGAATGAGTGTCGGCCAGTTCATCGAGCGGGCTAAAATTGCTGTGTGGCTGTTTGAGCTTCCGAGTCTGGTAACGAGTCCGAGAAGCAACGATTTGTCGAGCTTTACGGTTTCAGAGGGTGCTAAATCTTCTGCTACGAGGATAGCGGGTTCTGTTCCCTGAAGGCTTGAAGTGTCAGCCCCGAAGAGTACATCGAGCATTGAGTTCTTGAGGTCAACGACATCGGCACTTCTTGCGCGGAAATATTCATCTTCCATTTCGCTGAACTGCTTTGCTGCCTCATCGAACGCCTCACGGACTGCGTATTCTGCAGTATGACCTTCGGCCATGATTTCTTTGCAGGGGTCGATGAGGGTATCTTCATCATCAAGCATCAATGCGTGAGCCTCGAAAATTCCGGCGGTGTCTTTGTGTCCGGCTTTCATCTCTTTGTCGTAGAGTGCGTTCTGGTCTTCCTGAACCTTAAGGCGGGCTGACTCGAAACGTTCTAACTCTCCGGCAATATCGCTGACGAGTTCTTCGCTGATTTCGTAGACGGGGGCTTTGTAGATTTTGATTTTGCCGATAGCGATTCCGTTTACGATTTTCGTACCTTTGAAGACTTCCATAACGCTAGAAATTCTCCTTCATGAATTTTTCCAGAGCGGCGGCGCAAGCTTCTTCGTCTTCACCCTCAACGCGGATAAGAACTTCGTCTCCCTGCTTGATTCCCATTCCCATGAGTTTCATGAGGGCAGTTGCTTTTGCGGACTTTTCGCCCTTGATGAATGTTGCAGTGCTCTTGAAGTTCTTTGCCTCTTTGACGAGGAGTCCGGCGGGGCGTGCGTGGATGCCTACAGGGTCGGTGATTACATACGTAAATTCTTTCATGACTGAGTGCTTCCTTTCCTGTGATATGTGATGCTAAGTTTCAACGGGATATTATTATGAGTGATTATAATACATCTTTTGATTTACGTGAAATTAAAGCGAATGTGAAAATCTGAGGCTTGACGCAAAACAATAGGACGTGTAAAATTTCTCGTTGTTCGAGCCGGGCCCATAGCTCAAGTGGTTAGAGCCACCGGCTCATAACCGGAAGGTTTCTGGTTCGAGTCCAGGTGGGCCCATAGAAGAGGAAGACTCCTTGATGAAAAGTCAGGGAGTTTTTTGTTGACTTTATGCAGTAATTCTCCCGGAGATTTTCATACCGCCGGGAGACCTCGCACTCTAAATTCTGCCGTAAAGTTTGCAGGCTGCCTTTATCCTGTCAGCGAGTCCGTCAGGTATTGCATCACTTCTCATTCTCCACGCCCAGTTACCCGAAGGCGTTGACGGTACGTTAATCCGGCTGTCAGCTCCGAGCCTCAAATAGTCCTGCATTGGTATCACTGCCGTTTCAGCAACCGAACTCACAGCAAGCCGCGTAACTTCCGACGCAAAAATATATCCGTCCATTACCCCGCGACCGATGTATGACGCAAAGTTGTTGATTTCTTCCTCCGAAGCGTCATTCTCGAACCAGCCCCGTGAAGTGTTGTTGTCGTGAGTCCCCGTGTAAACCACTGAGTCGCGCGTGTGATTGTGGGGTGCATAGGGGTTATCGGCAGGATTCCCGAATGCAAAATGCAGCACAAGCATTCCGGGCAAATTGTAATCCTTCCTCACTTCCTCAACATCAGGCGTAATGATTCCGAGATTCTCCGCCCAGAATGGCATTGACGGGAAATTCTCTTTGAGGGCGGCAAAAAATTTCTCATACGGTACATCAATCCATTCTCCATTCTTCGCGGTATCCTCACCGAACGGAACAGCCCAGTACGCTACAAGCCCCCTGAAGTGGTCAATCCGAATCCTGTCGAACATCGCAAGAAGATTCTTCAGCCTGTGAATCCACCACGTAAAGCCGTCTTTCTCCATTTCCGCCCAGTTGTAGCAGGGATTGCCCCAAAGCTGACCCGTTGCGCTGAAATAATCCGGCGGGACTCCTGCAACCGTTACGGGGTTCAAATCCTCGTCAATGTCAAACTGCAACGGATTCTGCCACACGTCAGCACAATCACGGGTTACATACAGCGGCATATCTCCGACAATCTCAATCTCAAGCTCATTCAAGTACTTGTGCAGTGCCTTCACCTGACGGAAGAATATGTACTGGTAGAACTCCTGACGCGAAATTTCATCGGAGTATTCAGCCTTGAATCTGCGAATCGCTTCGGGGTCTCTGTGCTTGAGGTCATCAGGCCATTCGTACCACGCTGCGCCCCCGTTGACCTGCTTAATGACGCTGAAGAGCGCAAAATCTTCGAGCCATTCCGTACCCGCAATAAAAGTCTTGAAGTCGGACGTGTTACCCTTCATGTAACGTTTGTGAGCCGCGTTAAGTATTTCGGTCTTGAAGGCTCTTGCTGACTCGTAGTC
>JAFSLR010000265.1 GCA_017448375.1 Synergistaceae bacterium
ATCAGGTTCACAGAGCGCGGAAAAAACGTTGAGCATAACCGTTATTCAGTCCATAACAGGAATAGGCAGCAGCAGCGGAGGCTGTGAGTCATTCATGGGGATTGCGGGATTAATCCTTCTCGCATACTTCCTCAAGAAACGTTAAGCACGCAGAAACATTAACACACCAAAAACACCAAAAAACCGGGACTCCCCCAAAAAGGAATCCCGGCTTTTCATTATCTCCTACTTCTTTTCAACCTTCATGCAATATCCCGTAACCGTCAAAATATATTCGTCAGCTTCACGCTCAGAGATATTTTTCCCGGCCTGTGAAATTCTTGCGGGCGAACACGATCCGTCAGCATAGAAATATATTATCTCAGGCTCAAATCTCCAGCCGTTATCTTCAGGTAAATTCCTCATTTTGACGTTCTGCCACTCCAAAGCAACAGGCTTCATTTTGTCCGTTCCGAGAAATGAGCTTAAACTGTCTTCGGGTTCTTCATTCTGCTTTAAGGCTTCTGCTACTATAACGCCTCTTTTTGTTGAAACACTTTCCGATTTCACCGACAGCCTTACGGGTGTTCCTGAAAGTGCCATATCTGACGCTTCCTCGATTGCCCGCTGTAATAACGCCGATGAAGGCTCAAAGTAGAATGATATTCGGGGGAGCATCACCGACGCTAATACACCTACTATCGACAAGACTACAAGTATTTCAACAAGCGTAAATCCTTTAGTCCTCGTTCGTGATGTCGGCATTTACTCCTTCTCCGCCTTCTTCACCGTCAGGGCCGTAACTCGTTATTGTTATTCGGCCGTTGTTGTTGCGGTAAACATACGGATTTCCCCAAGGGTCTTCGGGAAGTTTCTTGATGTATCCGCCTTCTGCGTAACGTTTCGGGACTGGTGATGTTGTCGGAGCTGTTACGAGTGCGTCAAGTCCCTGCTGTGTTGAAGGGTAGAAGCCGTTGTGCATTCTGTACATTTCGAGTGCGTCCTCAAGGGAGCGTATCTGAGTTGCTGCCGTAGTGCGCTGAGCTTCTGCAACTTGAGGCCCTATACGTGGTACAACGAGAGCCGCAAGCAATCCCAATATCACAACGACAACCATAATCTCAATAAGGGTAAATCCCTTGCGCCGTACTAATCTTAACTGTTTGTTTTTCATGTTAAATTTTCCTCCTGTTGATTTATTTTACTATTCCGGCAAGGTCAAATACTGGGGTCAATATTGCCAGAACGATAAACCCTACGCTGAATCCTAATGTCAATACCATTATAGGCTCCATTAGTGTTGAAAGTCTTTCCATTCTTGTCTGGGCTATTTCGCGTGATTGGTCGGATACGTTCGTCAAAGCCTCTGCGAGTTCTCCGCCCATTTCGCCGACTCGGACAACTGCTACGGTTTCTTCGGGCATTCCGATTTTCTCCAGTGCACGGTCGAAACGATGTCCGGCCTTCACCATTTCGGCAGCGTCAAGCCATCTCTGACTCTGAATGTCCATTGATGATGCCATCTTCAACGCCTGCACTAAAGGTATTCCAGACTTAAGGAGCGTGCTTATGTGGGACATTACGAGGGCCAAATTTAATTGGTCGGTTATTCCCCTCATGAACGGCATTTGAATTTTACGGCCTGTGCGTTTTAACCATATGTATATCACAAGGAACGCAAGCAATATCCATAAACCGTAAGAGCTGAGAAATTCCGACATTCCGATTAATATTCTTGTGGGTAAAGGTAATGTCTGGTGCATGTCCTCGAAGAGTTCCGAAATTTTAGGCACAACGTATGTCAGCATGAATGATACAACGCCTACACCTACTACCGCCATAACAATAGGATACGTCATAGCCCCGCGAATTTTACGGCGCAAATCGTCCTCAAGTTTGAACTCATCAGCGGCTTCATTTAGGACTGAGATTAGAGTCCCTGACTGTTCACCCGACTCAGCGACTCGCCACAAACTTTCACGGAACGCCCCCGACTCGGCTAATGCTGTGTGAAATTTCCGTCCGCCTTCAACTTCAGCAAGAAGTTTCTCCATTACGGGTTTCATGTTTCGGTCTCTGGCCTGACGGGACATTATTCGGAGGCAGTCAGCAAGAGGCAGTCCCGACTTAAGGTATGACGCTAAACTCCGGCAAAAGAATATATGCTGGTCTAACGGCAAGAGTTTTATTTTTGCTGATTTGCCGCTCTTCTTGTCCTCAGCGATTTTAACGTCAACAACAACTATTCCGCGTTCAGTGAGACGGTCAACTGCCTGAATTGATGATCCGGCTTCGATTGTTCCTTTTGTGGTTTTTCCCTTTGCGTCATAACCTGAGTAGCTGAAATACGGCATGTCTAATCCTCACCAGCTACCCGCGTTAATTCATCGGGTGATGTAAGCCCGGACTGCACCGCCGATAATCCTATCTCCCATAACGTCTTGAAACCTGACTCGCGTGCTATCTCCCTCAGCTTTGAGGCCGCCGCACCCGCAACAAACGCTTCCTGTATTGCCTCGTTTATCACAAACTGCTCGTACAATCCGACACGGCCGCGATAGCCGGTATTGTGGCACTGCGAACACCCTACGGGGGCGAATGCGCGTGTGAGTCCCTGTTTCGCCATCATGGCCGGAGGAGTAATCTCACGCCTGCAATGAGGGCATAATCTGCGGGCTAACCTCTGCGCTACCGTACCTATCATGCAGCTTGCCGCCAAATAAGGCTCAATCCCCATGTCAACGAGTCGGATTATCGCGCTTATACTGTCGTTTGTGTGAAGTGTCGAAAGCACCAAATGTCCCGTCAATGAAGCCTGAACTCCGATATGAGCGGTCTCAAAGTCTCGCATTTCTCCTATCATTACGATGTCGGGGTCTTGACGGAGGATTGAGCGCAACGCCGACGCAAATGTTACTCCGGCTTTCTCGTTCACCTGAATCTGCGATACTCCGGGCAATGCGTATTCTACGGGGTCTTCAACGGTGATTATGTTTACTTGGGGGCTTGCTAGTGCCTGAAGGATAGCGTAAAGGCTTGTCGATTTTCCCGAACC
>JAFSLR010000030.1 GCA_017448375.1 Synergistaceae bacterium
TGCGGGTGCGGCAAGAATAACATTGACCAGCGCGTCATCGACATGGCCGAAACTATCAGGCAGACTCTCGGCGTTCCTGTACCTGTTACTTCAGGTTGCAGGTGCGAAAAAAATAACGCACGGGTCGGAGGCGTAAAGAACTCATACCACATTCAGGGGAAAGCAGCGGATTTAACGTGTTGTCTCGGTGCTGTAAAGATGTTCGAGACTGCCAAAAAGCTCAAAGCTGAAGGGAAACTGCCCGATTTAGCGTACTGCATTCTGTACAAGCGCAAGAATATCATTCACATTGACTGCGGACATAAAAGAAAAACTTTTTTCGAGGTGAGGCCGTGATGAAAGACTTTGCTCTCTTTTGCTGGAGCGGGGTTATCGGTTTGTTAGGGTGGTTTTTCGGAGGGATGGACGGGGCTTTATCGCTTCTCATTACTCTCGCTATTACTGATTATTTTTCGGGTCTCGCTGTCGGCTGGTTTGAGCATAATCTCTCCAGCTCGGCGGGCTTTAAGGGTATCGCTCGTAAATGCTTCATGTTTGCGCTTGTCGGCATTGCTAATCTTATCGACAATTCCATTCAAGGTATGGATATTTCTATGAAGACTATCGTATGCCTTTTCTATATCAGCAACGAAGGCATTTCTATTCTTGAGAATACTCACAAACTAGGCATACCTATTCCTAAGATACTCACTGAGCATTTCTCCAATATGCATAAGGGAAAATAAAAGAAGCCGGACAAGGATTGTTAGTCCCTGCCCGGCTCATTTCTTTTCACGCTGTCAGCATTGGCATTGAATGCCCTGCATCGAAAAGGTAGTACTCACTTTCCATTACGCTCGATTTGTACGATTCTCGACCCTCGAAACTTTCTATCACTGATTGTTCCTCCGCACTCATCTCCTCATATCTCCGCCGCGCATATCCTTTCGGTAACCACCCTTTGCGCTGTGAGCCGAAGATATTTAGCTTCTTCAGCAAACGTTCATTCGTAAACGTCAAATGACACGTCCCCTTCTTGTAGAACGTAACCGTAAAATACTTTAGGGGGATATTTCGCAGATTATGTGATTTCTTCGCTTCTTCCATCTGCGCGTTTATATTTACTTCGCCTGTTTCCCCATTATCTAGGAAATTCAGCACCTTTTCTATGTCTGCAAGTTTAGGAATTACACGCCACAGCCAGACATCATAACGCCCGCCACTGTAATGCTCATAGGCACTCAGTCGCAGAACTACCCGGCGGTTTATCTTCCACGCACTATTTGTTTTCCAGCCGTTATAGTAGTGAATGTTGATTTTCTCGTCTTCATCCCATGAATGACGCGCTGAAAGTTCATCGAACAAATCCAGAATACACTCATCAACGCTTTTTATCAGGTTACGTGCTATTTCTTCTTGTATTGTTTTGATGTTCCAATACGAGAAGTCATAGTGAGTCAGCGTTTCTATCTTCGTGAGATATTCATTCTGCTGATTGCTCGTCAGCCTTCCTACTATACGCGGATGACGGAATAATTTTTCCCAGTACTTGCGCCGGACTGCACGCACATATTCATTCACGCTGAATATGTAGTTTTTGTCGTCATCTTCACCGTTGTATATCCTTAGTGTTATGAGGCTTTTTTCCTCCAGTGATTTTTCTTTCAGCTCACGAAGCTCATCATTCAGCCTCAATCCCCATTCGATTTCGCGGTTGTATTGTGCTACGAATGCTGACACCAAATCCGACTCTGCAAGCTCTGAGTTTTGCGCCTTTTTCTCGTACTCTTCGTAGTCTTTCTCTCGGAGTGTCTCAAATATCGTTGTTTTGCGTTCCGGCTCTGGGACTATCACTTTTACACATGCGATTTCAACATCTGTCGGATTTTCGGCAACACTGAATGCTTTTTCGTAGTACTTTATTTCCGCTCCATACTGTTCTAACTTTTGGAGTAAGTTTTTGCGTTCGTTGCTGTATGGATTTCTCAGCGTTTCAGCGTTCAGAAGACAGATTATCGCTCCGCCAGATGTCTGCTGTATCTCAATCGCTTTCAGCAAATGACGCGCTCCGACACTGAACGGCGGATTCATGATAATTAAGTCGTAGTGCTTGTACGTGTGGTAGGTCAGAAAATCGTCATGTACCACTCGGAAGCCTTTATCTTTGAGGATTGCTCGAAATTCTGGTTCTATCTCTATGCAGTCTATATCCATTTCCAGATTTCTATGATAAGTACTCCATTTGAATGAATCTGCTTTCTTTCTCAGAAAATCGCAGATATTTCCGCGTCCGGCTGAAGGTTCTAGCACATAATATGCTTCCGGCCAGTCGATTCCTTCCGTGATTTTCTCTAACAGGCTTTCAGGTGTCGGGTAGTAGTCTTCACTCCCTGTTATCTTAAGCATGATGTACCCACCTTTCTTCAAGCTGTATTGCTCCGGCGTTCGCTATATACCACCCTATGTACTCTCCGCAGTCTTTGCAGTGAACAAAATTACCTTCCCGCACTTCCAGTTCTCCACCGCAATTAGGACACGGATTAAACATGTTCTCGTCTTCGTAGTCATACATCATAATTTTTTCCTTTCTTTGGAATAAAAACGGGAGCTGTGATAGCCTCCCTTATGTGCCCTCTATTCGCATTCCTGAAATAACGTCATTTGCCGTTCGTAAACGTTTTCTTCATTCAGCGTTTCTTTTTCACATAAAAAACGGGAGCTGTTTTGCCCCCGCCTGTTCCACGCTCGTAATGCGTCTTTCGGCTTTCGGAAATATCCGTAATTACTCACTCCGCAAATAGCACAATCTACGCTGTAGAGTCTGCCGTCATTTGTGCTGTCGTTCGGGTCTCGTCCGTTTTGCCCGCACTGCCATATATACGCGAAGCCTCCGCAAAATGGACACGGTAATAATTCCTCACCGTCAACGCTCGTCATCACTATCTCGTCCATGTATCCCATGCTTTCACCGCCTGTTACTCTGCTTTATGTCCGCAGAACGGGCAACGATTGAGAATGCTATTCATTGTTTGTGCCTCGTGGATTAAAGGGGTCAAACGGTGCGCTCGGTCTGCTGTTCCACAAATCTATTGCCATCTTGTGGTCAAGGCATTCACGGGTTCGCGCTCCGCAAAACGTACAGCCCGCAATGAAACTTATGCCGTCTTCTGAAGGTACGGTGAATAACTGGACGTACGTGCTTCCACAGAACGGGCATTCATTGAGTTTTTTATCGAAACTTGAAATGCCTTTACCTTCGGTTTCTTGTCCGCATATAGGACAGGGTCTTTTGATTTCGTTCATAATTAATCCTCCTTACCGTCAATTCGGTCAAGAATCTGCTTTGCTGCTTCAGGAATGAACCTAAAGCTCAAACCTTCTTCGTCATCTTCAGGATTGGTTATAAGTTCATACAGCGTCCTAATGAATTTGTACATCTCTGGAGCTGCAATAACCAAAGGTGCATAAGCCTTATCATTGAGTACACAGATGAATTTACTCTCAGGCCTTTTGCCTAATATGTGAACTAATCTGTCTCCTGAAAGCTCAACATACCATTCTTCTTTTGTGAAATCTAGCATTAAGCCTCACCCCCTTCCTTACCGTCAATGCGGTGAGCGATAGTCAGGAGTCTGTTGATGTAATCCTGAAAATCAATTTTATGTTCGTCAGGAGCGTTATCCTGAAGGAATTTAAGATAGCCCAAGAAAGCGCATAGAGCATCATACAAATCAGGAGCGGCGGCAAAGAGTCTAGCGTCAGCTAGAGTACGAACCCCAGCTATATAATACTTTGACTTGTCAGAGTAGATTGCATATCCGCGTATGTTTTCTATTTCGCGGTCAAGTGAGTATTCTTTAGAGCTGACCTTTTCAATGCGCCATGTGCCTTTTGTGAAATTCGCCATTACAACTTCACCTCCTTTACTCTTTTCCTGATTAACTGTGCATCCGTGTACGTCCGTGTCCATTTCCCGAAAATCTCTTGGAATATATGGTGTATGCCCTGCTTGCCTTCATAGCTGAATATGAAGTTTTCTTCCGCTGACTGCGTTTTCCCTTTCTCTATCCTGAAGCTGTAGTTTCTTCCGGCCGTAAAGCTGAAGTTCAATCTCTGGTTAGGCTTTTTACGGCTTTCGGGTGCGCTCAATACTATTTTCACATATTCCATGCTAACACCTCATTTACTGCCTCTGTTATATTCTCGATTGCCCATACATCTTCATGTCTCAGGCATTTTTCGCTCAATATATCTTCGGGGCATTTCGCGCTCCCGTAATATTGACATTTTGCGCAGATACCTTCTTCACCGTTGTATGCGTCGTCCCAGTACAAATCCGCATATGGACGACTGCTGTCTGACATTAACGGCTCATTTATACCGCTGATTCCTAGCACCTGATAACCGTTGCGTAATACCTCGCCTATCAGAATATCCGCTCCGTAAACTTCTCGCTGGCCGTCTTTCAGGCTGTCTTCCCAGTTACGACAGTTGCCTTCGCAGTCCCAGCGGTATTCCACATATTGATACGGACAATGATTTTCGCAGTAACTCCGGCTGTAACTGTCCTCATTAAAGCTCAGGTATGCTCCTTCTTTCAGCAATTCAAGCATTGGCTTCCGGCTGTTACGCTTTATCAGCTCTCGTAGTGTTTCTCTCATTTTTTTTCGCTCCTTTCAGAAACAAAAAGGCCGGATTTCGTTGCGTTCCGGCCTCGCCCTTACTGCTATTCTTCTGTTACCGCGATACTGTATTTCTTGGCGGTTGTCCTCTTGCGCGCTATTGGATTTATTCGGCTCGGCGTTTTGCCATTTTTCACGCGGTAATAGCATTCTGCTATCATCATTGGACTTCTCCACCACACGATTTTCTTCGCTTCGGAGTCATCCTGCCAAAGCTCGCGGCATACCTCGTTTATCTGCTTCCATGAGTATCCACGCGACTGCGCCTCTTCGATTTCTGCCATATGACGCTGTATCAGCCTGTATATCGGCTTCAGTGTCTCGTTCAGTACGTGAATTTTGCTTCCGCATGGTTTCTCGCTTGCAAGTCTTTCAAGTATTGTCATTGCCATTGTGTTTTTCCTCCTGTGTATTTTTTGAGCCGGAATACTTTTCTGCATCCGGCTGGCTTCTCTCTATGCTATGCGCCTTGCCTCATAAAAGGCTTCAATCCCATTACATGTTGACGGCATATCCTTACCTGAATATCCATTCAAACGCAGATATTCGATTACCGCGTCCAAGTCTCCA
>JAFSLR010000266.1 GCA_017448375.1 Synergistaceae bacterium
AATCAATCCCGAATGACGCAGATTATATTCTCGCCGTCGAATACCTGCCGGGGCAGTACGACCAGAGAGCCGACTCCGCTGAACAATGCGCCGGACTCCTTCTCGGTTTCAGACCCGTAATCAGAACCGCAAGAGTCTATCTCTTCTACGGTGAAACGTCAGACTTCAACGCCGTAAAGAAACACCTCATTAACCCCGTTGAAGCCCGCGAAGCACAATTAGCCGAATACGAATCCCTAACCGCTGATTATCCCGTTCCTGATGACGTTAAGACTGTTGATGACGTTATGAGCCTTCAAGGACTCGCAATGAGCCGTGAAGATTTATCCTGCGTCAAGAAATATTTTGATGACGAAGGACGAAAGCCGACCCAGTCCGAAATCAAAGTACTTGATACCTATTGGAGCGATCATTGCCGGCACACTACATTCACGACTCACATTGACGGCGCAGAAATTCTTGATGACGCTGTGAAGAGTGCTTACGATACTTACATGGCCGCCCGTAAAGAGCTCGGATATTCCGATGACAAGCCCGTTACGTTAATGGACATTGCCACGATAGGCGCAAAATATCTCAGGGCTAAAGGATTATTGACGGACATTTACGACAGCGAAGAGAATAACGCCTGTACTGTTAGGATTGATGTTGACGGCGAGAAATGGCTCTTGCTCTTCAAGAACGAGACCCACAATCACCCGACAGAAATTGAGCCTTTCGGGGGTGCTGCAACATGTATCGGGGGCGCAATAAGAGACCCTCTCTCAGGGCGCGCATATGTCTATCAGGCCATGAGGATTACGGGAGCTTCAGACCCATTCAGGCCGACACTTTCGGGGAAACTCCCGCAGCGCACAATCATCACGAAAGCAGCTCAGGGTTACAGCTCATACGGGAATCAGATCGGACTCCCAACAGGAATCGTGAAGGAAATTTATCACGAAGGCTACAGGGCGAAACGTCTCGAAGTCGGAGCAGTAATAGCAGCCGTGAAAGAATCTGATGTTATCCGTGAGACTCCCGAATCGGGCGACATCGTATTGCTTCTCGGAGGCAGGACAGGAAGGGACGGTATCGGAGGCGCAACGGGGTCTTCAGTCTCACACACAGAGTCTTCAATCGAAACTTGCGGGGCTGAAGTCCAGAAAGGTAACGCTCCCGAAGAACGGAAATTACAGCGTCTCTTCAGGAATCCAGAGTTTACACGCCTCATTAAACGGTGCAATGATTTCGGGGCTGGCGGAGTTAGTGTTGCTGTCGGTGAATTGGCTGACGGTTTAGACATAAATCTTGACGCTGTACCCCTGAAATATTCCGGTCTTGACGGTACAGAAATTGCGGTAAGCGAGTCCCAAGAGCGAATGGCCGTAGTGATTTCCCCTGAGAATGAAGACCGTGTTAAAGCCCTTGCGCTTTCTGAGGACGTAGAAGCAACCGTTATCGCCCGCGTTAATGACTCAGGCCGTATGAAAATGTCTTGGCGCGGAAAGGAAACCGTCAACATCTCACGCTCTTTCATCAGCACCAACGGAGCAGCACGCCACATCACGGTGAGAGTGAACCCCAAATCCCCGTCAGCAAAATCACCCGCAATATTCCCCGAATGCCTCGCGGATTTGAACGTTTGTTCAGGGCAGGGACTCTCAGAGAGATTCGACTCCACTGTCGGAGGCCGTACCGTGTTGATGCCTTTCGGGGGGAAGTTCCAGAAGACTCCGATTACGGCCATGTGCGCGAAAATTCCCGCTGAACGTGAAACTGATACATGCTCGCTTATGTCTTACGGGTTCGATCCGTTTTTGTCGGAAGAGTCTCCGTTTGACGGGGCGTATATCGCGGTGCTTGAGTCGCTGTGCAGGATTGTGGCAGCGGGCGGTGATTTGCGTCATTGCTGGCTCACGTTACAGGAGTACTTCGGGAAACCTGAGAATGACCCGTTACGCTGGGGGCTTCCTTTCGGGGCGTTACTGGGTGCATTGAGGGCTCAAATTGATTACGGGGTCGCGGCAATCGGCGGAAAGGACTCAATGAGCGGGACATTCACAACTTCTGACGGGAAGAGACTCGATGTTCCCCCGACACTGATAGCATTTGCCGTGTCAGTCTCAAACGTGAACCGAATAATCTCGCCTGAGTTCAAGCGTTCCGGCTCAAAAGTCATAATCCTTCAGCCCGAATATGATTCTCGCGGACTCCCATTGAAGGAGTCAATGCTGAAGATTTTTTCTGACATTGAGGCGATGAATGTGAAGGGGAAAATTCTTGCGTGTTCTCTCGTCTCAAACGGAGGAATTGAGGCCGAAATTTTCCGCATGTGCTTGGGGAATAATTTGGGCTTCAAGTTTTCGGATTACGGTTGCGGAACGGGGCGCGGAGTTTTCATCGCAGAAGTTGATGACGGCTTGAGCGTGAATTATCCCGTAATAGGACGAGTGATTGATGAGCCGGAAATTTTCACGAATAATCAGAAAAAAATCCTTTTGTCAGAGGCAGAAAAGATATATAATTCTCCTGTGGCTGAAATTTTCCCGCTTTTGCCCGAAACAAAAGAGCCGTCAGAGATTCCGAACCTCACACCAAATTTTGACATTCAAAGAGCAGAATATTCACTTCCTCCCGTACAGCAGCCGAAATTCCTGATACCAGTTTTCGCCGGAACAAACTGCGAGTACGAGACAGCAAGAGCCGTTGAAAAGGCCGGGGGAAAAGCTCAAATATTCGTTGTCCGTTCGCTGACTCCAGAGCTGATGAAAGAGTCCGCCTCTGAGTTCGCGAAGTTACTGGGAGACTCGCAGGGTTTAATCATTCCGGGCGGTTTCTCAAATGGTGATGAGCCTGACGGATCGGGGAAGTTCATCGCAATATTTCTCCGCAGCCCTGAAGTAAGGAGTGCGGTTGAAGATTTGATTGACAAACGAGACGGATTAATCTGCGGAATCTGCAACGGTTTCCAGGCGTTAATCAAGACGGGTCTTCTTCCTAACGGGAGATTCACGAGTCCGGGCGACCTGCCGTCAACATTAACATTCAACAGAATCGGGCGGCATCAGTCGAGAGTGATACGCTCACTTGTCGTGAACAATAATTCTCCGTGGATGAGATTCACGAAAAGGGGCGACATATACTCAATCCCGATCTCACACGGTGAAGGGAGATTCGTTTGCGGTGAAGAAGAGTTTTCGCGGCTCATGATGAACGGGCAGATTGCCGGGCAGTACTGC
>JAFSLR010000267.1 GCA_017448375.1 Synergistaceae bacterium
CAATCGGAAGACTCGAACGCTATGTTGCAGACTGGGAACGCGCCAACGACAAAATTACCGTCCCGACTCCAAAGCCCGAAACAGGGAAGAAAGTCGCCGTCATCGGTTCAGGCCCGGCAGGTCTCACAGTTGCTGCTGACATTCGCAGGGAAGGACACAGCGTTACGGTATTCGAGGCGTTCCAGAAAACCGGCGGAGTTATGGTTTACGGCATTCCTGAGTTCAGGCTTCCGAAAGCACTCGTAGCAAAAGAAGTCGAAAACTTGAAGAGAATGGGCGTTGAGTTCAAGACGAGTTTCCTTGTCGGACGTACTGCGACACTTGACCAGCTTTTGACGGAACAGGGATTTGACGCGGCATTCATCGGAACAGGCGCAGGGCTTCCCAAATTCATGCACATTGAAGGCGAGAACCTTATCGGAGTCTTCAGTGCAAACGAATATCTCACACGCTCAAACCTCATGAAGGCTTATGACCGCGACCACGCCGATACCCCAATGTATGACGCGAAGAGAGTCGCTGTATTCGGCGGCGGTAACGTTGCGATGGACGGTGCGAGAACGGCGTTAAGACTCGGAGCTGAGAAGGTCTACTGCGTTTACAGGAGGACACGCGCTGAGATGCCCGCAAGAATCGAGGAAGTAGCGCACGCATTTGAAGAGGGCGTAGATTTCCACTTCTTAGAGAACCCGACAAAATTCATCGGCGATGAAAAAGGAAGGTTAATCGGCGTTGAGCTTCTGACGTATGAGCTTGGCGAACCCGACGAGTCCGGCAGACGCAGGCCGAAAGCAATCCCGGGAACTGAGCACGTACTTGACATTGACGCGGCCGTTATCGCACTCGGCAACGACTCCAACCCGTTAATGGCTCAGACAACAGAGGGCCTCAAAACCACGAAATGGGGCAACATTATTGTTGACGAGAACCAGAAGACCAGCATTCCGCGTGTTTGGGCGGGCGGTGATATAGTTCTCGGAGCGGCTACGGTAATTCTTGCGATGGGCGAAGGTAGAAGAGCTGCTGCCAGTATGAACGAGTATTTAGCCGGAAAGTAAAAGCGTGAAAATTTACGGAGGAGTCTTTTGCTTGGCTTCTCCGTTTTTTGTTACAGGAGGGAAATTTGAATGACTGAAACATTATCAGAACGCTTTGTGAAAAGTTTTGACAGCCTCGAAGACTCACAGGCCAGCGCATCAGATTATATGGCGTGGCAGAGATGGCTTTACCGCAAGAAACTCAATGAAGCCGGAGTGAATCTGCCGGAAATACCCGAACAAACTCTCGAAGACTTTCCCGGAGCTACTGAGGGTGAACGCTATCTTGATATTTTTGAGGCACTTCCCGACAACCTGAAAGTTGATGTACTAAACTATATTGACTGGCTCAAAATGGCCGAAGAAGCCGAAGATGCAGACGATTTAGCATACTGTGAGAAACATTACGATGACCCCGGAGTAATCAGTATTCATGAGCTTATGTCGGAGAAGGTTTAAGGCTCATGGCAAAATATACGGTAATTCTTTCAAGCCGTGCAGAAAAAGAGCTGAAATCCATTGACACAGTTACCGCCGAGAGCATAAAGTCTGATATTCTGTCTCTTGAGGATAATCCGCGCCCGCTCGGTGTAAAGAAGCTGAAAGGCTACAAAGATTTATGGCGTATCAAATCAAACGTTTACCGCATAATCTACAGAATCAAGGACGATATTGTTACGGTTATTGTTGTCAGAATAGCTCACCGCAAAAAAGTATATCAAAACATCAAATCTCTTTAGCCGAAAAAGCGAAACGCCCCCAGAATATCTCCGAGGGCAATTTCTTTTTTCATGGCTTAATGTTACCTGTTGCGCTGGGTTACTGCAATCTCCATCTTGTCGCCCGTAACCGTATCCGTTACCGTAATTGTCGCATGGCGAGTACTGTACGCCCCGGTGCTGTCGTAAGTATCAATCCATAAGAATATCTCCCTCGGATTTGCCCCGGTGCCTGAGCCTTTCTGCTGTTCCGCGCTTATCTGACACCATGCCTGATTGCTCGTTATCGTGTAGGCATTGTTGCAGAGCATCTTGAACATTCCCTCGCCGCCGTTTTTCCCCGCGCTGAACGCCCTTTGCCCGACAAAAATCTGATTGGGACGGCTCACATGGATTGTCTTGGGCGCGGTGATTTCCTTGTCGCAGTACTGAACCCACAGCGGACTTGATGAATCACCGTCGAACCTTACGCTGTCGAAGCCCTGCCGGGTCTTAACTTCCACACTAACGTCAAGAGTGTTGTGCTTCACGGCAAAATCCTTCTTCACACGCCATATCCATTCGCTTGAAAGTTTCGTCTGCACCGTCGCGGACTGAACGTAGGTTTTGTTGTCGGTGAAATCAGCAGCCCATTCCGCTGAGTTCCCGCCGCTCTTGTTGTAGAGATACCATTCTTTTGTCTCCCACGTCTGAGAATGCGAATACGATACGCTGTTTGATGTCTCGTAAGACTGCGTAATATCCCCGCCGATCTCGCCCGTAGGTGTCTCGCCGCTGAAACCCAGTTTTCCGCTGAGGGTCTGGCTCTTTCCGAACGTCCCCGTGATTGTCGTTGTGATTCCGTCCGTAACGCTTCCGTTCCTGTTCACGGTCTGGGGGGCATTGTCGCGCAGTATTACCTCGCTCGTGCTGGCTCCGGGAACATAGGCTTTTATGCCGAACGTCCTCGTGTAGCCCCAGTTCGCATACCATCTTTGACCGCTGTACGGCTGATAATGCTTGAAATTTTTGGGAGTGGTGTAGGCGTTTGACTTGAAGAGGTAATAGTCATCCCCATCGGAATAATTGTGCGCTGTGTAGACCGTGAAGGAAAATCCCGCGTCATAGTTTATGTCGATTCTATTGGGATATGTGTAGCCAAAATGAGTGTACATATACTCGTTGCTGTTTAGAGCCTCATCATAATTAGAAAAAGGATGAAGCGCGTTCGGATCTTCTCCGGGAGTAATCGCTTGAGCTTTATAAAGAGGCTGATATTTCTTCTGGAAATATCCCGCGTCGCCGTCAAAATTCTGTGATGACATGTCGAGGAAATTCGCTGAACTGTCCGCCGCCGCCCTGAACTGATACATTGCCGCAACTGCCCCCGCGTCAAGCTCCGCCGCCCTCTTGTCGAGAAGAATTGTCCACTTGATGAAGTTCATGTATCGTTTCGACTGGAAGAGATATTCCTGCCTCATGCTGCTGTCCTCTGATGTTGCGGAGACATTCACGGGCAAATCAACGCTGCTGTTCACGGAGGAAGACTCATCGCCGCTGGAAATAATGTCGGTAATCTGTGCAAGAAGAAGTGCTTTGCTTCCCTGCACCTCATACGCGAAATAGTGATCCGCCGAAACCCCGCGCCGTTTTGCGATCGCGTAAATTTCCGGGTAAGTCCTCTCGTCTTCCGGAAGCGTTACGGGGTATACCGGCCTCTCGCCTAAAGCCTCGTAAAGTTTGTTGATGTTCTCAGGTGTCGGGAAATAAAGCGCAATGACATCGCCCGACTCGTAATCCGCTGAGAGTTTCGCGCCCATTTCCGAGATTGTTTCTGACGCGGCAACACCTGAAGCCCTGACCGCTGAGGCACTCGACAAACCGTTATCGAGATATACGGCCTCGTCCGACAGAATCATGATGAAGTGAAGTTTTGGGCCTTCGTAAGTGTCGGGGTCAATGCCTTCTGCCCTGAGTTCCTGCTCAAGCTCGGAATAAGCCTGTTCAAATTCCGGGCTGTCGAGAATTTCGGACATATCCGGGATTACGTCCGCACTCTGAACGGGAGTCGGTTCTGGAGTAGGAGTAGGAGTTGTGCCTATGTTCACGTCAGATCCGCCCGAACCGCCGCAGCCGCCAGCCGCAATGACCGTAAATAGAATCATCACGGCAAAACTTAATGTAAGAAATTTTTTCGTAGTCATTGAAGTGAATACCTTCTTTCAATGAAATTTGCATACGCGATTATACTCTATTTTTTTTTTTTTGAATACGAGGTCTGCGGATTGAAAATTTTTTTGTGAAACTTGACGGCAAAAAAAAATTCCCCCCCGACTCATCATCAGGAAGGGAAGAATTAATCTCAGGGGCTAATAGTCCTCAGCCGGAACAATATACTGCCCTGCAACCCAAACAGTACGGTCTTCATCATTCGGATCATAGATCTCATACCAGACTTGACGGCCGACTCTCCGTTCCGAGAGCACCATAACTTCATCGCCGTCAAAAATTCTTCCCAGTATCTTCGAGTTTTTGCTGGGTCTCGAACGGTATCTCACGTAATCGCCCGTGCAAATTCCCTGAGCCGGAAAACTCCTGAAGACCGCCGCTTCCGATATACTGCATAACATAAGACTGATTATCACAGCCGCCGCTAAAATCCTACGCATTAATATCCCTCCTTATGTCTGCAAAAATCCCTCCCGACTCGTAATCAGGAGGGAAAATTTCTCTAAGTTACTACGCAATCACCATTAATACATCGCCGGTGTTCACGCTGTCTCCGCTCTTAACGGGAATCTGTACGACCTTTCCTGACGCGCTCGCAAAGACTTCATTCTCCATCTTCATTGCCTCAAGGAGAAGGACTAAATCTCCCTCATTGACCGAGTCGCCTACATTGACTTTGAGGCTGAGAATCTTTCCGGGCATAGGGGCGGTTACCTGCGAGCCTTCAGCGGGTGCTGCTGGTGCTGGTGCCGGGGCTGGTGCTGCCGGGGCTGAAGGTGCAACGGGTGCAACGGGTGCTGCTGTGGGTGCGGGCATAGCTGCTCCTGCTCCGAGGGGTTCAACTTCAACGGTGTACGCTGTTCCGTCAACTATTACTCTGTATTTGCTGCTCACGATTTATATCTCCTTCCGTTTAATCACTAATGCCATTTTCGGTTAAGCCTGCTTGCGTTAAGACCTAAAATTCCGGCCGTCTTCCATCTTGCTGTCCAGTAATCCATTGGGATTCCGTTCGGGATTCCGCTTGCCTCAGCCTGAACTGATACAACACGGAAATCATTGCTCCCGGTAAACTCCACGATTGCCGCCGTAATAGCCGCTATAATTTTTGCCTTGTCTGCTGACGGAGCTTGGGCTTTTGCGATTGTTACGGGCTGAACGGGTTTAGGTGATGACGGTAATTTAGGTGCGGGCTTTACATCATTTTTTTTTTCCTCACCTGAACCGGCAAACAGTTTCATTCCGTAGATTACTCCCGTAAGCACAATGAGCACCCCGAATACTATCGAGAATGCTACTACGCTTACGTTCACTGCACCTGCGAGTCCTTCAAAATGCATCTTCAATCCTCCTTTTATGATTAGTGAGGGATTACCCCGTGTTTTTTGGCGGGACGATCCTCGCGCTTGCTTTCCATTGCGTCAAGTGCCTGGCATACTACTTTGCGGGTCTCTTCGGGCATAATTACGCGGTCAACATATCCACGTTCGGCAGCCCTGTAAGGATTCGCGAATGCGTCTCTGTACTCGTCAATCTTTTCGAGGCGTTTTGCTGACGGGTCATCAGCCGCTTCAATTTCCTTCTTGAAGACGATACTTGCAGCACCTTCCGCGCCCATCACGGCAATCTCAGCCTGCGGCCATGCGAAAACTGCGTCAGCTCCGAGAGATTTGCTTGACATTGCGAGATAAGCCCCGCCGTAAGCCTTCCTCATTATGACGGTGATTAATGGAACGCTGGCCTCACTGTAAGCGTAGAGGAGTTTCGCGCCCTTGCGGATAATTCCGCCGTATTCCTGATCTTTTCCGGGCAAATATCCGGGAACGTCAACAAACGTAACAATAGGAAGGTTGAAAGCGTCGCAGTGCCTCACGAACCTTGAGGCTTTGTCTGAGGCGTTAATGTCGAGGCAGCCCGCAATTACATCGGCGTTGTTGGCAACGATTCCGACTGGGCGGCAGCCTATACGCGCATAACCTGTAACGATATTCTTTGCGAATCCGGCCTGAACCTCAACAAATTCTCCGTCATCAACAACGCGCCTTATTACCTCGTGTACATCATAGCTTTTGTTGGGGTTGACGGGGACTATTCCGCGAAGCTCAAAATCGGCTCTCTGCGGGTCATCATTCGAGGCTTTGAGGGGCGGCTCGTCAAGGTTATTCAGCGGCAAGAACGACAAGACTTTGCGAACCTGCTCGAAGCATTCGGCCTCATCTTTTGCGCAGAAGTGTGCGTTGCCTGTTACAGTGTTGTGTGTTACTGCACCGCCTAATTCTTCGCTTGTTACTGCCTCTCCTGTTACTGCACGGATTACTTCAGGGCCTGTGATATGCATGATGCTTTCTTTGTCGACCATGAAAATGTAATCGGTAAGCGCAGGGCTGTAGACTGCACCGCCGGCTGTAGGCCCCATGATGATTGAGAACTGCGGAATTACGCCGCTTGCGAGGGTGTTGCGCCGGAAGATTTTGCCGTAACCGTTAAGAGCGTCAGTCCCTTCCTGTATTCTTGCGCCGCCTGAGTCGTTAATGCCGATTACGGGGCAGCCGTTCTGCATGGCCATGTCGATAACCTTGCAGATTTTGTCCGCGTGTTTCTCTCCGAGTGAGCCGCCGAAAACCGTAAAGTCCTGGCTGTAGATGAAAACTTTCCGGCCCTCAATAGTTCCCCAGCCCGTAACAACACCGTCCCCCAAAGGCTTTCGCTCATCGAGTCCGAAATTATTGCACCTGTGAGTAACGAACTCGTCAAGCTCAACGAAAGAACCCGAGTCAAGCAATGCGGCTATACGTTCGCGGGCAGTTCCTTTGCCTTTGGACTTCTGCTTTGAGACGGCTTCTTCTCCTCCGCCTGCGAGAGCTGATATGCGTTTGGCTTCAAGGTCTGCGCAAAGCTCTTCAATAGTACGAAATCCCATATTGTGCCAAAGTCCTCCTTTTTATGAATATTGATTCAGTGATGTGAATTTGGGAGTTAGAATATCATAGAAAGTCATTCATTGCAAAGATTCACCCTTAACAGGGCAGAACGATAAGGCTGACAGCGTTTAACATTAAATAGAATTGACATTTGATTTTACGGCCGAATGATTTAATATTTACCAGTTGAAAATTTAACATCGAGGTGTTTTATTCTATGCGTAAATTATTATCTGCATTATTGCTTCTCACACTCCTTGCGGGAATCGCTTCCGCTGAGACTCGCAATGTCGGCATTCTCTCAAAGCTCAACATGTCTCAGGAAGAGTACAGCGAGCTTATAGCCAACGGACGCAGGGCAGGGACATGGGGATTCTTCACGTCAAAGCCCGCAGCAGGGGAGATAGTCTTCAAGTTCTATGACACTCTTCAGGCAATGCAGCTCGCACTCAATGCGGGTGAAATTGAAGAGGCCGCACTCCCTGAAGTTGTCGCCGAGTACATCATGAACGTTACGGGTCAGTACAAGGTAACAAGCATAGCCAAGACAAAGCCCGCTTATCTCGCATTCGGTTTCAGGATGGACGATAACGGTAAAGCTCTGGCCGAAAAGTTCAACGATGCAATTCTCAACATGAAGGGAGACGGTACTCTCTCAGTCCTTCAGGGAATATACATCTATGACGCTGGGATCGGAGACCCTGAGACAATAACGTTCAGGAAGTTCGACAACGTAGACAAGAAGATTACGATTGCGGTTACGGGAGATTTGCCCCCGATTGATTACGTTGCGGCGGACGGAACAGCAGCGGGTTTCAACACGGCCGTAATTGCGGAAATCGGCAAGCGTTTGGGAGTCAATGTCGAACTGATTTACATTATGTCGGGCGCAAGGGCTTCAACAATAATGTCGGGTCGTGCTGACGCTGTATTCTGGATTCAGGGATTCAGGGACGTGAAGAAACATTCCGACATTCCCGAAATGATTCTTCTTTCAGAGCCTTATTACGAGTGGAACGAATTTCTGTTCATATCGCGCTAAGGAAAAATGCGGGCGGCGGTCATATGATTGCTGCCCGATTTCATAGGAGGATATTTTGATGATGAAAAAATTTTTGGCCGTTGCATTCCTTCTCATATTATGCAGTTCTTCATATTCTGCTGAAAAAGACGTTAATATAGGTTTTCTCGGTTATCTAGGAACGACAGAGGAAGCATTCCAGGAAGATTTTGACGGTTTCCGCAACAGCATTTCACAGGAATACGCAGCGAAATACAGCAGGATTTATCCTTTTGCCGCGTCCCTGAAGGAGGAAAGGCGAGTTGTACATTTCTACAATTCACTGATGACTCTTCTTATGGGGCTTCGTTCTGGGAATGTTGATGAGATAATTCTTCCGGAAGCTGTCGGGCGTTACGTCCTCAACATGAACAAAACATACGAGATTAAATTCACATCGTCAATGCTTGTTTCGAGGCTTGCGTTTGCATTCATGAATCATAACGTGGAATTGAAGAAAGAATTTGACGAAGCTGTAACGGCCATGCGTGAGGACGGGACATTAGCGCGTCTTGAGGAAGAATATATCATTGCCGTGAACGAAGGAAAGAACGTAAAGTCAGTAACCCCTGAAACTTTCGAAGGTGCAGAAGTCATAACGGCAGCTGTAACGGGAGACATTCCCCCCATCGACATGTTTGCCGGTAACGGTCAGCCTTCGGGGTACAGCACTGCGATACTTGCGGAAATAGGGAAGAGGCTCAAGAAGAATATACGTTTCATGAACGTAAACACGGGAGCGCGTTCACAGGCTTTAGCGTCAGAACGTGCTGATGTAGCTTTCTGGTACAGGACGACTGAAAGCGCGGTAGAGGACGGGAAAATCTCTGAGTCATTGGAGGCAGTATTCAGGGACAAGCCTGACACTATAATACTTTCGGTGCCTTATTACGAATGGACAACGGATTACGTCATCAAAGCCGGGAGTTCAAAAAAATTCTTGGGGATATTCTAAGCAGTGAAAGGAGCAGTAACAATGAGCAGTAAAATTCTTGCGTTTGTGTTAATCGTTATGTGCATGATTTCTCCGGCGTTTGCTGAGGAAAAAATTTCGGTCGACTCGTCTGACTTTGTGCTTTTGTCGGAGGCAGTGCCTGATGCGATTCTAGAGATTCGCTACTACTCAACGTATAACTTTGTCGGCGAAAGAATCAACGGTTACGAGCGTCCTGTGGCATATCTCACGAAGAAAGCGGCGGCGGCGTTGCGTGAAGTGAGTGATGAGTTAGTGGAGAAAGGTTACAGGCTGAAGATATTTGACGCATATCGTCCGCAGAGGGCAGTTAATCATTTTGCGGAATGGGCGAAAGATGTCGATGACACGAAGATGAAGGAGTATTTTTACCCGGAAGAGGACAAGTCAGTACTTTTCGAGAAAGGATACATCAACGCCAAGTCAGGGCACAGCAGAGGTAGCACGATTGATTTGACGCTGTTCGACATGAAGACGGAGAAAGAGGTTGATATGGGCGGAACGTTCGATTACTTCGGGCTGAAGTCTCACCCTGATTACAAGGGAGTTACGCCGAGACAGTACGAGAACAGAATGATTCTCCGCGAGGCCATGATGAATCAGGGTTTCAAGCCTCTTGCTGAGGAATGGTGGCACTTCACGCTGAAAGATGAGCCGTACCCCGACACGTATTTTGATTTCCCTGTGAAGTAAGAAGAGAGAAAAATTTTCCTGCATATTCGGAGTGTTACGGGTGTGCAGGATTTTTTTACGGGGTAAATTACAGTTTGCACAAATTATAGTCAGTTGATATAATTCACAAAATTTTACGTTATTCCAGCTAATCAAATTGAGGAGTGAAGATTTTGAAGAAGTGTCCTGCCTGCGGTATTCAGTATCAAGACAGCCAAGATTTTTGCTCAAAGTGCGGAGCTAAACTTGAGGCTGCTTCTCCTGCGTTTGAGGTTATTGACAAGCCGAAGGAAAGACCGGATTTTTCTGACTGGGGCGGCATTGTGTTAGGCATAATTGCTTTCTTTATCTCGTGGGAAGAAAGTATCCTTTTCGGTGCTATCATAGCTGTAGGCGGAATTGTTTACGGCTACAAGTCAAGATACGGTCTTATGAGGGTAGGGGCATATGTCATTAATACTATTGTCCTTCTGATTTCTGCTCTTGCGCTTTTAGCCAATTAGCTTAACGGAGGGTATTTATTATGTCTTTCTGTGCAAATTGCGGTGCTTCTCTTTCTGATGATGATTTGTTCTGCGGAAAATGCGGAAAGCCTGTCCGTAAGAGTTCGTCCAGCGGTAATGATACTTCATACAGTTTAACCATATCCCGTGCAAAACAATTTATATGTGCGCTTTGCTCATATGAAGTGTTTGTAAACGGCGAGTCTGTCGGCAGAATACCAGTCGGAAAAACTATAACAGTTCGTGTTTTCTCAGAAGAAGTCCGTGTTGAAATAAAGTGCGTTACTCTCATGATGACTCGTTTCAAGCTGAATATGAAACTCAAGCTCAGACAGAACGCAAGAATTGATTTCCATCTGAAATACCCGGGTTCTATAGAAGCTGCTGTTACTGGGGCAGAAGTTCTGGAAAGAAGAGCATAAAATGGAGACCGTTTCAACAAACGCACGTATGCAATCAGTCGGCGGGATTCTTGTAAACGGCTTCGGCGCGGAAGAAACTACATCTGTTTTATCGAATGTCGGCTATCATCACTGCAAGTACTGTTATTCCGACCAAGATTTTGTTCTGTCCGAAATAAAGCTCAAGCTCAAAGCGTTATTTATACCGATTGCTTCAGTCAAGACAAAGTATGCTGTTGTATGTTCAGTTTGCGGAAACGGCTACTATGTGGACGAAACACAGCGTGCTGCTATTCTTTATGACGGTGCAAAAGCTGAAGTGAGAGATGACAGGCTCATTATTACAGTTCCTGATTCACACCGTTCATACGAACCTTCAGGAAACTCACGCTATGTTTGCCCCAGATGTGGAAAGAGTCAGCCTGAAGCAGGGAATTTCTGCGTACACTGCGGTGCGCCGATGTCAGGCGGATAAATTATCCCCTTGTCGCTTACACAGATTTCCCCTGCCACTGACATAGATAACCGAAATTACATTAGCATTAAATCTCCGCAGTAACATTAACGCTTAGACTCTTAATTCCGCGAATTTTCATGAGAGAGTCAACAAACTTCTGTATATCCTGAGAATTTCCCTTAGTGATTATGCACTCAAGGCACGTAAAGTGATTCAGGTGGACATGAGTCGAACATATTATCACGTCCCCTGAATCATGTTGCGCCGCCGTAAGACTCCGAGTCAGCTCCGGCAAATGATGATCGTAAATTATCGTAACGGTTGCACAGATTTCACCCTGGCTGCAACGCCATCTTTCACCCGAAACATATTCCCTCATTAAACTTCTTACGGCCTCTGAGCGGTTAGCCCTGTGATTCTCGTAATAGCTTGCCTCAAACTCGCTCAATAATTCTTCGGGTACTGTTATGCTGAAACGGATTAGATTTTCATTTGGCATTTGATTTCCTTCGTGTCGATTTTGCTGACGGGGATTCGGTTTTCGCTGCCTCTGTAAATTCAACGTCAATAACATTCTTGTCGCCTGATTTGATTTCTTTTCCCGTGAAGTAATTGTAACAGTATTTTCCGCCCGCACCGAATAACGCTGTAAGTATTCCCCAGCCCAAGAA
>JAFSLR010000268.1 GCA_017448375.1 Synergistaceae bacterium
GAATACGGCTTTTATTAACGTTAATCATTGAAGCGGCTTCTTCAGCATTTACATATTCGCGTCTTAAATCTTCTTCAGTAATCATATAGACACCTCCTGACTTTTATTTAATGATGAAATTATAAGGGGTAATTTGAAAGTTATTAATACGTATTTTCATGTATAGATATTTTTAACGCTTGCATTATAATACACACCATCAAGCGCAAGGAACAACAAAGCGCAAGAAAAAAGTAAATTACCAAACAAATTGAAACCAGTAGCACCAGAAAGCCACGAAACCAGAAGCTAGAAAATTGACAAAGAAAAGCGAAAAAAAGGACGGGATTTCTAGAAGAGAAATGCCGAAGCCGAAGCCAGAAGAGCCAGTAACCAGCGAATGAAGAAGGTTACCCCAAAGGGAAAGTTGAGGCGAGCGAAAAGTCGCGATGACCCAAAAGAGACGTGCAAGAGTATCACTTACGGCATGCGAAGACAGTGAAAACCGAGCGATGATAAGTGATAAGCCCAAGCGAAAACACCAGCGGAGGAGCGTAGAGGAAGGCTGAGAAACGCCTTGCGCTCAAGAGCGAACCTATTTTAGATAGGGGGTGAGTAAATGAAAAGTAAGTTGTTGGAGCGGTTATCGAAAGAGAAACCCGAAAACACGAAAGATGAGGTAGAGGAAACCCTAAGACGGGGATATTCCTTAGAGCAAATAATCAAAGCAATGGCACCTGAAGTAATAAATGAACCACGACAAGGAAAAATCTGCTATCAGAGCAATGCAAGACGGTTTGAAATTCCTTATACCTATGAATCATTCAGGTTACTTTGCAGATTAATGTTTTGAGTAAGGCCGAAACGGGTTTATTTTAGCCCGTCTGACTGGTAGAGCCAGCACTGACGAGGCTCTCAGAGAGAAAATCCGGCACTGAATGGAGAGCGGGACGAGTAACTTTGAGTAACTCAGAAAAAAATAAAGGAGGAAATAACTATGACAGCAGAACAAAAAGACAGAGCAAAAACAACGCGCATGTTGAAGAAGTACGCCAGCGAAACGAGCTGGATATTAAGGATATACCGCGATGCTATGTCATTCATGACAGATGAAGAATACATGACAGAGTACGGATATAATCCGAGAGTCAGCGACAAAGTGGAGGAATATTTATTCAACGGTGAATGGAATGGAACGCCTGAATTTGCGAATTGCTTTGACTATGCGAGAAGCCTTTTGCCGGAGCGTTATTGGGACGATGAATCAGAATCAATCCCGATGATAGCGGACATAGTAGCGCGTATAGGTTCAAGACTGGCAGAAGAAACAATGACAGCACAGGCAGTAGAAGCAATCAGAACAGCGGACACAGTAGAAGCCATAGCAGTTGTGTTTCAAGAATGCGCAAAGATAAAGGATATGAGCGCAGTATTTGAATCAGTAGTAGGCGATCGGTATTACGGAAAAACAGTAGCAATCAAGAAAGACGAGCTTGCGTGGAATATGGCGTATCAACTGATGAGACGGCGCGAAAATGAAGCGTTCAAGGCACTGTCGGTATCGGACAAACTCCGTAAGCTGTGTGCAATGGACGCATACGATACATCTCGTTATGTACATCAGTGCGAAATGGACGAGCTTCGAGAGATAGCGAGTGAGCTTGGTGTGAAAGTGGAAGAGAGCGAAGATGAGTTCATACTGAAAGTGCAACTGGACTATCAGGACGCGATAGTAAAGGAACTCATAGCCCGCGCGGATGACAAAGCTGACGACACCGAAACTTCACAGCCTGAAGCCCTGTACGAAGATGACGCATACGCTGATGACGGCGGCGACAATTCAGCACATGAACAGGATATTCCAGAGTGCCACGAGCCGGATGCAACCCCCGCGCCTGTCAATCTGGAAGAAATCTACGCCGAAACAGAGCAATTCGAGAAAATGCCCGTGTCTGAGAAAATGAAGTACCTGAAGGCGATTGCGGAGATATACCACAGCCAGCCGATACATGATGACTACTACGGGTTAGACTGCGGTTTCTATGATTTATTCCGGCACTGCACAGTAAACGAGCTGGAGGAAATAGCGCGTATATCAGGAGTGAAAATCCCTGCGAGCGTGTATGTCGATAAGGGAGTTCTCGATATAAATTTGCAGTGGTACGTGAACGTGAAGGTGTTCGGAGTAGATACAACGCCAACCGAACTCGACTACGTGAAGGACGCGGACTACTGGTCAGAAACGCCCGAAAAGGCTAAAGCGAATAACAATCCGGCAATGTTATATGATTGGCTTGAAGCAGAAATCGAGAATTACGAATGCGGAAAGTTGACGGCGGAAGAGATGTCAGAAATCGTGAAGTATGCGCCACTCGGAACACTGAGGACATATGCGCGAATGAACGAAATCGCACCGTTAATGAGCAATGATGAACGTGAAGGGCTGAAACGAGCAATCACGGCAAGAATTTTTTTACCTGCTGATAATATCAGCAAAAATGAAGGAGAGATAACAGCAATGTTGAATAAGTACGCGGAAAACCGAGCAACACGGCGGGCAATACTGGACGGAGTGAGGTTTTTCCGGCGAGAAATTAAGAAACGCACGGAAAAAAGATTGTCGAGTGAAAAACTGCCGGATGCAATACTCAGCGTGAAGGGAGAATACCGCAGACTGAGGCTTGAAGGTTTCCAGCTCCGGCGGAAACTACTGCGAGTGATATGCGCGGAGGAAATATCGCAAGCATGTGCGAAATACGTTGCGCGATGCCGTGAAATTCAGAGGAGGCACACAGGAAAATGAAAAGGTTAATGGCATTGATAGCGGGGTTTGTGTTCAGGCACAGCCCCGCATTTTATGAGCGTAGGAGAAAGAAGTTGTCGAAACGGCTTCACAGTGTATTCGATATGGACTTCATAGAAGGAACTCTTGATTGCACGGTCAGGAGTTATTTAGCGAACAATTAAGGAGGAATAAGCGATGACAGAAGAACAGGAGTACGAATATGACGTACTTGACGAATTTTTAGGCGATGTGTACGGAATGTACCGTCAAATCAGCGAGCGTCGAAATGAGCTTGAAAAGATACTGGGACATGAAATCTCAGAGGAAGTATCGAGAGAATTTGAGCGTGCGGAATGGTCGCTGAGTGATACTGAGCGGGCAATACGCGGTCGAATGAATGAGCTGAACGAAGATTACTGCGTTCGTGACTCAAGGTACGGTTCACACAATCGGTGGTACAACAAGAGGCTTGCGGGAATGGCGAAAGTGGCCGGAATAAATTACGTAGCCCTTGACCGCGTGAAATTTCAGGACATAGAGGACGCAATCAGGTACATACAGGAGAACGGATTGTCGAGCCTGAACTATAACGAGACATGCGAAGCCGTCAAAAAGTTCGAGGCAATACGCGACCGAGAACGATGGGACAAGTACCACGAAGCGAGGGACATAGATACGTTTGCGCTTGATTTGAAAGTGGCGTATGGAGATTTGGACGCGGTAATTGAATATCTGCGCCAGAATGGATATTCAGGAAAGGATATGTCGTCAACGTGTCGTGGAATCGAAGCCTTCTATGAGGCAAGGCGCATAGCATAGAGAGAAGCCAGCCGGA
>JAFSLR010000269.1 GCA_017448375.1 Synergistaceae bacterium
ATATGTAGCTCAAGTTGCTATGGGTGCGAATCAATCACAGTTCCTTAAAGCAGTTCTTGAGGCTGAAGCGTATGACGGGCCGTCGCTGATTATAGCCTACGCCCCCTGCATAAATCACGGACTCAGGTGTGGAATGTCTGATGTTCAGGGCGAAATGAAACGCGCAGTTGAGGTAGGTTACTGGCAACTTTACAGGTATAACCCTACTCTCATTCAGGACGGCAAGAATCCTTTCACGCTCGACAGCAAAGAACCTGCCGGAGATTTTCAGGCATTCCTCAGAGGCGAGACGAGATACGCAGCACTTGAAAGAACATTCCCCAGCGTTGCAGAGACTCTCTTCAAGAGAACGGAAGAAGAAGCGAAAGCACGTTACGCAAAGTACAAGGCTCTTGCGTCCGCGTAAACATGAAAATATTGCCCCGGTTTTACTTCATGGCCGGGGCGTTTGCTCAACGTAAAGGAGGCTGGAAGATTTGAGCACGTTTATAGAAAGTCTGTTAGGGGGTAAATCGGGAGAAGTTGTTACAGTTGAACCCGATTATGTAGTGATTAATGACGGAGTCTCACATTCAGCAGTCGATGATATTTCCTCAGTACGTTACCCCGAAAAAGTATTAGTGATTTACGACCATGACGTACCGACAGGAAGACCCGAAGCAGCAGCAATTCTCAGAAAGAATCTTGATTTTGCGGATAAATTCGGGTGCAGGTACATTCAGGCTCATGGAGTCGGCTATCAGTACATGCTGAATGAAGTTGTGAAGCCCGGACAAATTATCATCGGTGGAGGAAGCCACGCGGGTATATTCGGAGCAAAAGGTGCGCTAGGAATCAACGTAAGCATACCCGAGCTTTCACGGATAATTGAAACCGGACGCTACAGCACAGTAGTCCCCGAAACGGTTTCAGTGAATCTTGAAGGAAAACTCCCCGCAAATGTCAGCGCGGTTGATGCCGCATTCGCATTCCTGAAAGAATACAGAGAAACAGTAAGAAAGAAAGCCATTGAGATTTACGCCCCAGAACTTTCACAGCATGACAGGGAAGTATTTTGCAGCATAGCTTGTATCACAGGAGCATACACAGCAGGAGTTACGGAAAAACCTAAAGACAGCGCAATACGTTTCAGCATGGGAGTCGCTCCAATGGTAATGATGCCGTGTTCGTCGCGGAATGAACAGAAGAATGCAGAGTTTTCGCCGCGTTCGGAAATCGCCGGGACAAAGTTCAACGCCGGGCAAATCGGCGGGTACACGGGCGGAACAATCGAGGACTTACGCAAAGCCGCAAAAATCATCGAGGGCAGAAAACTTGCGTTAGGGTTCAGGCTCTCAATATGTCCCGCGACAAGCAGAGATTACATCATGGCCTGCAATGAGGGATTAATCACGAAGTTCATCGACTACGGAGCGCAGATTAACGCTGCCGGAGATCATTCTGAAGTCGTGCAGGGAGCCGGTGCAATGGGAAATAACGAGAGACTCATTACTACAGGGCTTTATACCTACACGGGCGCAATGGGAGTCGCAAGTTCGTTAGTGTATTCGGCATCGGTTGAGTCTGTAGCTTCTGCTTCTTACACAAAGGAGGTGTATTAAATGGAAAAAGTATTCAGCGGAAAAATCTGGAAGTTCGGAAATGACATTGACACAGATACGATAATTCCCGGCAAGCGCGGAACGATACCGACAATCGAGGAAATGAAGAAATACGCATTTGAGCTTCTCAAGCCTGAGTTCGGCTCAACCGTTCAGCTAGGTGATATTCTCATTGCCGGGACAAATTTGTGCTCTCCGAGCCCCCGCTTGCGCGTGTCGGGTGCGGGTCTTCACGTGAACAGGCTGCTACCGTCCTGTCATATAACGGAGTGCGCTGCATAATCGCCAAGAGTTTCGCAAGAATATTTTTCCGCAACGCTTTCAACTCAGGAATATTATTGCTGACCTGCGACGGCATTCAAGATGTTTGCGAGGGAGGCGACATTGTTACGGTTGATGTTGACGGCCAGACAGTAAGCGTAAACGGTCATTCGTTCAAAGTTGGAAGTGTGCCCGAAAATCTCTTCAGCATAGTATCAAACGGTGGACTAATCGAGGACACAAAGAAGCGGATAGCAAACGGTCTCAAGAAATCAGAAATTATACCGCTGACTCTTGGACAGTGCCGTAAGAAAGGCTACACGATGGCCGAAAAGCTCCTCAAGAAAAACGCAGGAAAAGAACACGTACAGCCCGGCGACATAGTGATAACCCGTCCCGATATGTTCATGATTCACGACATCTACACGCCGTACTTGCTTGACACTCTCAACAGAATCGGCGCGGATAAGATTGACGACCCTGACAAGGTAACGATTGTGTTTGATCACTGTGTGCCGACAGCAGTAGCAAAGAATGACTCATCACATTATGACGCAGGCCTTGAACTCGCGAGGAAGTACGGAATAAGGAAACTTCACATAGGCGAGGGGATATGCCACACGATAATGCACGAGGCAAAATACGCCAAGCCCGGCGGAATTGCAACGGCTACAGATTCCCACACGACGACTTACGGGGGAGCGGGAAATTTCTGTTCAGGAATAGGCACGGCGGAAATGGCAGCGGCTCTCATAACGGGTGAATTATGGTTCAAAGTTCCGACAGCAATAAAAATCGTGCTGAATGGTCATCTTTCTGACGGAGTTATGTCAAAGGACGTAATACTTCGCATACTCGGAGACATCAAAGCGGACGGGGGGCAATACAAATCATTGGAGTTCACCGGGCCGGCCGCGCACGAAATGAGCATGGAGCAGAGATTCACCGTTGCAAACATGGCACTTGAAGCCGGGGCGAAATGCGGACTCTTTGAGGCAGACGAGAAAACAGCGGAATATTACGGAATGCCTTTGAGCGAAATTGACTGGATATGTGTCGATGATGAAGCGCATTACGAGAAAGTTTTGACGTATGACGTTAGCACGCTTGAGCCTCAGCTTTCATGCCCGCAGGGAGTCGA
>JAFSLR010000270.1 GCA_017448375.1 Synergistaceae bacterium
AGTAAAAGAAATGGTAGAGAAAGAAAAATCCAAATACGGCTGGGAATTTCTCTTCATCGGCGCAAATATGGACGCAATCTCAGAAGCCGGAGGACTCGGTATCAGTGCGAACAGGGCAGTGAATTACCATTCCGACAGAGGCGGGACTGGCGCGGCTTTCAGGAGTATGTGCTATGCTGTGAGTTCAATGCGTTATGCGTCTTCGATGCCGGAGGACTGGTCAGCAGAAATTGACGCGGATAACGACAGCAGAAATGATAGCGGCAAGAAACCGAGTATCGTTGACCTTTTCAGGCGCAAGAACAAGAAGTGAGAATGAATTTCATCATGGCCGGAAATAGGGTTTACGACTCAAATCCGGCCTTTGATTTTTGACTCTGCTATTCCGCGAACAATGCGCCCGCTGACATTTCGAGATATGCTTCACCGCTGTAATCAGGGAATGACGCTTTTACTGCCGAAATAAATTCTTCCCTGTTCTTTGAAGTTTTCGCAAGCTCCAAGACCTTCTCAAGATACGCTATCTTTTCCGCAACGGCTTCTTTTGCTTCCGGCGCGTGATGGCTCGTTAGGATTAATGCGTATCCTTTCTCCTGATAGCCCTTAAGCTCGGAGATTTCCGCCTCAATGTAAGGTATTGCAGGGAGTATGTTATGAGTCTTTGCTCCCATCATATGGCGGTAAACGGCATTTATTACGGGGATATATATCCCGTAGCCCTCGCCGTCAGACTCGTGGAGTATAACGAAGTCAACACCCGCAAGTTTCACAGTGTCGCCCTCTGAAATGATTTCCGCGCTTGAAGGGAGATCTTCCGCTACTTTGTCGCCCATAGCCTGTATGAAACTTTGAGTGAGACCCCAGACGCTTCCGCCTTCAGCCCAGCTCTTGAGCGCGGATTCTGTAGCATAAATCTTCACATCACCGTATGACTTGTAACCGTTAGGGTGATACGAGAATAACGCTCCCGCTAAAGGCTTGTTCAGTGAGCGTATATATTCGGCAAACGCGCTTACGTTCTCCCTGTAGGCCGTCGACTCTATCATCACGAGCCCTTCTGGTGTCTCAACAACATAACAGTAATCATTCATGTTGTCGCCCGTTCCGTATGCGTGGAGCTTGAGTCCTCCGTCAAAGTTAATGACGCTCATATTCCCGATGCTTATAGCTGACGCAAAACACGCTGAGGCCATGAGCATAACCGCAATTAATGACGCAAAAATTTTCTTCATGTCTGCAATTCCTCCTGTAATATTAATTGTTACATGAAAATTTTACAGCGTTATTCTGTAATGTCAACTGTTATAGATTTTAAGTCCTTCAGCTTTATTGACTTCAATTTTTCCTCAAAGACTCTCTGAATTTCCCTGAGACTGTCATCAAGCATTGAATGAATATTTTTACCGACAGGGCATTTAGGGTTAGGGTTTCCGTGAAAATGAAACAAGCCTTCACTGCTCACGGCTTCAACAGCAACATAAACATCATAAAGCGTAATCTCATCAAGAGGACGTGAAGATATTACACCGTTCCTTCCTCGCTCAACCTTCACGAGCCCGGCGGCTTTGAGATGGGAGATTATACGGCGGATTATTACGGCGTTGACTCCTATGCTCCCCGAAAGGAAATCGCTTGTTACGGGGATTTTTCCTTCAAAGTATTTTATGCATTCCAGTATGTGCACTGCTATTGTGAATCTGCTTGAGATTTGCAAGCCTTATCACCTCAGAAATATTTTTACATGAGAATCTTAACCGCACACCAAATTAACGCAATCCCCATAGCAATATTAAACGCCCTGTAATGTTCCGACAAAAAACACTGCAATAATCCTCCGGCCGTACCCCATAATCCCCAACTCACAGCACTTAAAGCGATAATCAGTCCTCCGTGAATGAACATTTCCGTAAGATTGCCACCCGAAGGAATCACATAGGCCGTGAATATCGTGATGAGGTAGAGAATGACTTTGACATTCGACAGCGCAAGGAAAAATCCGCTCTTAACGCTCACGGAATTATTTTGAGACTCTGAAGGAACACTGACAGCAATATGATACGCAAGCCATAAGATATATACTGCCCCAAAATATTTAAGGTAAGATACGATTTCAGGAAGGTACTTTGAGAGTTCATGACAGAATATAATCACCGTAAACATTAAAGCACTGAACCCCGAAAATATTCCGAGAATTACACGGCTTCCCTTCCTCCAGCCGTAAGAACTCACAGCGTAAAGCGACATTAAATTATTAGGGCCGGGCGTGAATGTAGTGATTAATGCGTAGGGAAAGTAAGACAATATAACATTCAGCATAGAAAATCTAAATCCTTTCTTGCAGGAAAAATTGCGGAAAATTTATCAGCCTTTGCAGAAAATTTCAAGCCGTCTTAAATCCCGTAATTGATTTTGTTCTTAACTCATGGCATAATTACCCACAACAAATTTCCGAGAGGTGAACACAGTATGCTTAATCACAGAATAATCATCAACATTCTTGAGGCCGTATGCTGTTGTTGTCCCTTCACACTGTAAACCGCGCAAAGAAATTCCATTTTCACACAAAAATTTTCATGTAATACCCTGAAACATTCAGGCAATATTACTCACATAATCACAAAAAGGAGAGTCATATATCATGTCAGGAGTCTATACTTCAGTCGACCAGCTTATAGGACATACACCGCTTCTTGAACTCGTGAGGATTGAGAAACATTACGGGCTTAACGCGAAAATCCTCGCAAAACTCGAATACTTCAACCCAGCCGGAAGCGTC
>JAFSLR010000271.1 GCA_017448375.1 Synergistaceae bacterium
CAGCGTTGTTGTCCCGGTGTTCGTGTTCGTGTTGTCGCCGGGAGTCTGGTCTCCGCTTGTAGTGTTGCCGCCGGGAGTCTGATCTCCGCTCGTGGTATTGCCTCCGGGCTGCTGGTCTCCGCTTGTGGGATTGCCGCCGGGTGTCTGGCCTCCGTTACCGCTTGCGGCTGTCCAGTTGTACGTTGCATTGCTGGAGATATACGGGTCAGCGTTCTCTGCGTCCATTCCCGACTCGCCCGCTGAACCTATGCGCGTATTTCCGGCTGTGATGTTGAGCGTTCCTCCGTTGATTGCAATCCAGCCGTTTGAGTCGATTCCGTCAGCATTCGTTGATGAGATTGTCATTGTACCGCTGTCCATCTGGAACACTGAAACGTTATCTTCGTTGACGTTGATTGCGTCATCGGGGGCTGTAACGCTGATATTTCCGCCGTTGATTAACATGTGCATCTCGGAGTCGAGTCCTTCATACGTTGATGACGTTATTGTGAGCGTACCTGTACCCTTTGAGCCTCCGCCGATAACCATCGTACGCCGTGAATGGAACGCGCCGTCAAGTTTGTACATTTTTTCCTGCTCGCTTATGTCAGTTCCGATTCCTGAGCCCGTATACTTCGGCACTTCCTCGTCTCCGCTGTCTGTAAGTTTCGGGCAAAGCTCAAGCATCCTGTAAACGTTTGAGCCCGTGAACGTGTTAGTCGTCCCGTCAGCAATTTCTACTATTGCACCGTTGACGTAATAATCTCCGCTCAGCATTTTGTCGCCGATGTTGCGCCACAAGTTGTTTGCCGAAAGCGTTGACTGATCATCGTAGCCGTTATCTTCAGCCCATTTGTAGACTTTGTAGAATACAAGCGCAGGTGCTACGGTGCATTTCACTGTTACGCCGTTGAGGATAAGCCCGACAGTATCTTCTGAGTCTCCGCCGACTTCAATCCAGATTTGCCCGTTCCATGTCCCCGAAAGCCTGTATGTACCGGGTTCTGTGATGTGGAGAACGGGGTTAGCGTATGCGTCTGCCGATGAGTGAGTCATTGTCGAGAATGCTGCGATGTTGCTTGCGGTTGAATCGGAAGCCGTGAAGGGTGCGCCGCTGGGAGGATTGCCGCTGGGGGGATTTCCGCCCATATCACCGCTGGGAATGTTGCCGGGAGGATTGCCGCCCATATCGCCGCTGGGCATTTCACCGCCGGGGTTACCGCCCATTCCGCCCGTACTCATGGGAAGAGTCGCGAATATGTATTTGTCCTTGCTGTAAGCCGTGCCGTATTCCTCGCCTAATGCAACGATTGCCGACCTTACAGCTGACGCGCTCGTGTCGTAATACACTACATATTCTGTGTCCTCGTCCTTCTTTGCTGTATTTGACGTGCTGAAGTCCAGAGTGTTGGGTGTGTAGCGAATATCGCGGGCAATGTATACGCCGTTCACAGTCTCAACTAACTTCTTGTACTCTTTCTCGGTGTACTCTGTTGTGCCGTTGTAGCCTTCTGTCCAATACTGCGCAGGGTGCTTGGGGTCTGCGTGCCATACGTAATCATAAACATTAACTGCGTCTCCGCTGGCTGTAGCTGTTCCGTCAGCTTTGAGGACAATATCAACAATTCCTTCGCTCTCTTCAAGCTCAACCGATGCCCCCGAAAGTGTCAAGTTCGTGTACTTCAGCTGCTGATTTGCACCGCCGTTACGTATGACGCTCCCGTAAGCTGTAGTAGTATCCTGGTCTGTTGTGCCTTTAGGGTTGTAGGAGAAAACTACGTTCACACCGTCTGAGTCGGTGATGATGAACGGAAGATCCTCGCTCACTGCGCTTGAGTATTCGAGGTTCATTGTGATTTTCTCGCTTGTGCTTGTTGACGGTGCTGCGTAATACTTTGCTGTTGTCCCTGAAACGCCGACATTATTGCCGCGATAAAGCCTGTAAGAGTTTCCCCTTGTGAGAGCAGCTGATGAGATTATCATCATTCTGTTCTGTGCGGATTGTGTCTGACCCTGACCCTGATTCTGATTCTGGTTTTGATTCTGATTCTGGTTGGTCAGATCACTAATGTTGACGGAGTCCCCGCTTCCCCCGCAGCCCGACATTGCGAACACAAACAATGCCAGTGCGAAAAGGTAAACTGTAACGCAAATTTTTTTCATTAAACATTGCTCCTTTGATACAAATTTTACTGCACTAAGATTTTAACATGTAAATTGCTAAAAGCGTTATAATATTCGGACATTCAGGGGAGCTTCTTTTGCTGAGAGGGTGAGAATTTTTCACCGACCCTTTGAACCTGAAGCGGGTAATTCCGCCGCAGGGAGTTGAGTCTATAACTTGCCCTGAAAAATTTTCATATCAGGAGGAATCATAATGCCTTCAAGACACAGCAACATTGCAGCAATGACGGAGTGCGCTTTATGCGTTGCGCTTTCATTCGTCATGACAAAAATCAACCTCTTCTCTATGCCGCAGGGAGGCTCAGTAGACTTTGAGCTTGTACCGTTAATCCTATTCACTTACCGCCGGGGCTGGAAATGGGGAGTCTACGCAGGAATATTGAACGGTGTAGTGCGTATATTACTCGGAGCATATTTCTACACGCCTATACAGGTAATACTTGATTATCCGCTGGCTTATTCGTTCGTGGGACTCGCTGACCTTCACCCGTTCTGGCTCGGACTCATTCTTGCGTGGGCCGGAATGACTGCGTCAAGCGTGGTGTCAGGCGCAATATTCTTCGCGGAGTACGCACCGGCCGGGCAAAATCCTTGGGTTTATTCCTTCTTCTATAATGCTCCTGTTCTCGGTGCGAAATATTTAGTTTCAGGAATCGCGGCTTTCATTCTCTGGAAAATCCTTCAGCGTGAATTAGCCCTGTGAAGAAAATAATCATCGCCGGAGCCTCTAGCCGTTCGGGAAAAACTGCAATAGCCTGCGGGCTTCTCTCATCTCTCAGGAAACGCGGACTCAAAGTTACAGCCTTCAAGACCGGGCCGGATTACATTGACACGGAATATTTGAGGCGTGCGGGAAAATGTCAGGCTCACAATCTCGATACGTGGCTGATGAGTTCGGAAAACGTTTGCAGACTCTTCACGGAATATTCAGCAGGGAATGACATAGCAGTTATTGAAGGTGCAATGGGACTCTTTGACGGGGGCATTAACAGCACGGCGGAAATTTCTCGGCTCATTAATGCTCCTGTTCTGCTTGTGATTAATGCGCGTTCAATGGGTGAGAGTGCTGCTGCGGTTGCTTTAGGTTTCAGGGAATACGACAGGGGTATAAACATGGCCGGAGTGATTCTGAATTTCACGGGGTCTGATTACCATTCCGAAATAATATCGTCAGCATTGAACGAAAAGGGAATAAAATTTCTCGGAGCATTGAAACGCGATGACCGACTCAATATTCCCGAACGCCATTTAGGATTGATGAGCGCGAATGAGAATGACGGATTTGACTTTGAGAATCTGGGAATGAGATTTGAGTCTTCGGTTGATGTTGACGAAATTCTGAGGCTTTCTGAGAATGAGAGAGTCGCCCGGCCATGTCAGAAAATTTCACCGTCAAAAAAATATGATGTAAGAGTCGGTGTTGCGAATGATGAGGCGTTCACGTTCATTTACCCTGAGAGCCTTAATGCGCTTGAGGGACTCGGAGCTGAGATTGTACCGTTCAGCCCTTTGAGTGATGAGAGGTTGCCGGAAGCTGACGGATATATATTCAGCGGAGGTTACCCTGAGATTTTCGCGGAGAGACTCGCGGGCAATATCCCAATGCTTGAGAGCGTGAGAGCCTGCAATAAACCCGTTCTTGCCGAATGCGGAGGAATGATGTACTTATGCCGTAGCCTGAGAGATTCTGACGGTCGCAAATTCGGAATGGCCGATGTGATTCCGTTCGGGGCGTTCATGGCCGGACGTGCTGTTATGGGTTACATGACTGGAGTCGCGTTGAGGGATAATATCATCTGCCGTAAGGGTGAAAGCGTGAGGGGTCATGAGTTCCATTACTCGCGGATTGAGCCTGAATATTACGGTGATACATGCGCGTTTGAGATTGTGAGGCGTAACACGGGGTCTTCACGTTACGGGGGCTATTCAAAGGGAAATATTTTAGCGTCATACTTGCACATAAACTTCTACGGGAATGAAAGAATTGCTGAAAATTTTTTGCGGACGTTGACTTCAAGCAAGGTTTAAGAGATTATACTTCACACATAAATCCATGAAGGGAGAACCTAACATGTTAAGAATAATTTTGGCAGCTGCTTTAGTGATTGCGCTTTCATTTTCGGCAATGGCTGAAGCGAAAAGTATCGTAATCGTATATTCCCGTGCTGATGAGAATTACGGTGTCGGCAACATCACAGTAGGCAACACAATGAAGCTCGCGCAGATTATAGCGGAGAAAACCGGAGCTGAGCTTTTCGAGGTCAAGCCAGCAAAGGAATATCCCGCCGATTACGACTCGTGCATAGATGTTGCGAAGAAGGAACAGAACGCAAACGCACGCCCAGCGATTCTTGAGGACAAAGACATATCCGAGTATGACACGATATATTTCGGCTATCCGATTTGGTGGGGAGATATTCCGATGTGCATGTATACGTTCGTTGAGGCTCACGACTGGAACGGGAAAACGGTAATCCCATTCTGCACTCATGAAGGCTCAGGGCCGGGGCGGACATTCCGAACATTGAAGGCGACAATGAAGGGTGCTGACGTGAAGAATGTTACGGCGGTTCGTGGTTCAACAGCTCAGAATGACAGGTCAGCCTCAGAACGCGCAATATCAGGAATGCTGAAGTAACACGGAAATTAACGCTCAAAACTTACGGCTCTGCTCTCAAAAACGGGGGCAGGGCTTTTTGTTTGCACTATAATATTTGCAGCGTTCACGATAAATTTACAGGAGGAAGAAAATTTTTATGCAGAAAGTTTCAGTAATCGGTGCAGGAGTCAGCGGTCAAGGACTCGCACTTCTTGCACATAATCTAGGGTATGAAGTTTTAGTCTCAGAGAAGAAAACCATATCACCCGAAGCAAAATCACTCTTCACTGAGAATAATATAGCCTTTGAGGAAGGACACAGCGATAAAGTTTTTGACAGCGATACGATTCTCATAAGCTCAGGGATACCGCCTCAGTCAGAAATTTTGAGGGAAGCCGAAAAGCGCGGTGCAAATCTCACGGGGGAGCTTGATTTTGTCATTCCCCATATTAGGACGAATAATCTTGTCTGTGTTACGGGCAGCAACGGCAAAAGCACAGTAACTTCACTCATCGGCCATGTACTTAACCGTTCGGGACTCAAATCCGGGACGGGCGGTAATCTCGGTACATCGTCAGCAAGATTCACTCAGGAAGATTTTGACGCTGTTGTTCTTGAATTATCGAGTTTCCAGCTTTCGAGGGCAACAAAGAATCTTCACGCAAAAGTCGCAATTATCACTAACCTTGCGCCGGATCATATTGACTGGCACGGAAGCTATGAGGCATACGTTGAGGCGAAATCGCGCGTACTGACTCTTCGAGACCCAAACGGCTGGGGAATAATTCAGGACAGGGATTATGACACTCTCAGGCCGTCGGGGAAAATAATCGTTCTTTCGTGGAATGAGACTCCCGTTCACAAAACAGAAGGTCATATCTTCATGGCCGGAGACCGCGCAATTCTCACAATCAACGGCGAGTCATCAACACTCTTCACCTACACCGACACAACATTAATCGGCTCTCACAATCTCGAAAACGTAGCAATGACTCTTTGTGCCGTGAAATTATTGGGCGTTGACGTTTCGAGGGCTGAATTTCTGCTTGAAGGATTCAGGCCGTTACCGCACAGGTGCGAGGATGCCGGGACTCTTGACGGTGTGCAGTACATTGATGACAGCAAGGGGACGAACGTAGCAGCGACAATTACGGCGATGAAGTGCATACCCGGACGAAAGGTAATCATTCTCGGCGGTCAGGGAAAAGGAGAGGACTATACCCCGTTAGCTGAGGCTGTGAAGAGTGAATGCGATTACGCGGTCTTAATCGGCGAGGAAGCACCGAAGATTCAAGAGGCGTTAGAGCATGAAAGCTACACGAATTTCCGCAGGGTTAAAGACATGGAAGA
>JAFSLR010000272.1 GCA_017448375.1 Synergistaceae bacterium
CCGGGCTGTTCGGGGGGATTATAGGCGGTTTTGTTTGACGGGATAATTTGCGCGTGATAGAATGCTCCCCGTGAAACATGATATACTTCGTTTTCGGGGCGTAGCGCAGTCTGGCGAGCGCGCATGGTTCGGGTCCATGAGGCCGGAGGTTCGAATCCTCTCGCCCCGACCAATCACGAAAATAACAGCCGGGATTCCTTTTTCGGGAGTTCCGGTTTTTTTTACGGCTGTAAAATTATTGCTGCAAGTAATTTTTGTGTTGTGGCCTGATTCGTGATAATCTTTCCACATTATTACATTCAAAGGAGCAGTACATGTTTTTTGACAGCATAAAGAAATTACTGGGGCTTGACCCAAACGAGCGGGCATTACAGAAATATTCCGGCCTCGTTGAAATCGTAAACTCATATTCCGATGAGGTTCACGCGAAATCAGACTCCGAAATCAAATCGCGCTTCCTCGAACTAAAAGCGCAGGTTCAGGAAAACGGAGCCGAACTCGATGACATTCTCCCGGAAGTCTTCGCTATCGTCCGTGAAGTCAGCGAACGCACAATAGGACTCAGGCATTATGACGTTCAGTTAATCGGCGGTATGTCCCTTCATGACGGGCGAATCGCTGAGATGAAAACCGGCGAAGGCAAAACCCTAGTCGCACCCCTTGCAATCGTCCTCAACGCAATGAACGGTCAGGGAGTCCATCTCGTTACGGTGAATGATTATCTCGCAAAACGCGATGCGGAATGGATGTCCCCCGTATATAACTTCTTGGGACTCACAGCGGGCGTAATTTATCCCTACATGCCCGAAGATGAGAGAATCAACGCTTACAGGGCGGATATAACTTACGGAACAAACGCCGAGTTCGGATTCGATTATCTCCGCGACAACATGGCCATGAGACTCGATGACATGGTACAGAGGGGGCATAACTTCTGCATTGTTGACGAGGTCGACTCGATTCTCATTGACGAGGCCAGAACGCCGTTAATCATTTCCGGCCCTAGTGATGATGACGCAGGACTCTACATCAAAGCCGACACTGCCGCGCGAAATCTCACCGAAGGCCCAGACTACGAGAAAGACGAGAAAGAACGCAGCATCGCCATGACCGAGTCAGGAATCCAGAAATGCGAGGACTTCCTCAAAATGCCCGGTCTTTTCTCTGACGCTGCACATTCGGACTTGGCGCACAGAATCGTTCAGGCTCTTAAGGCTCACAGGCTCTACAAACGCGATATTGATTACGTTGTGAAGGACGGTGAAGTTATTATTGTTGACGAGTTCACCGGACGCTTAATGATAGGACGGAGATATTCAGACGGACTTCATCAGGCTATCGAGGCTAAAGAGCGCGTTAAAGTCGGCAGAGAATCTCAGACACTCGCAACAATCACCCTTCAAAATTATTTCCGCATGTATCACAAACTCGCAGGGATGACAGGTACGGCAGCAACTGAGGCTGAAGAGTTCAAAGAGATTTACGGCCTTCAGGTTGTGAGCATTCCGACACACAGGCCGATGATTCGCACCGATAACCCCGATGTAATTTACGCAACGGAGCACGAGAAATTCAGCGCGGTAGCTGACGAAGTTACAGAGAGACACAAAGCAGGTCAGCCCGTATTAGTGGGAACGACATCAATCGAAAATTCCGAGAGAGTAAGCAAGCTCCTTAAAGCCCGAAAGATTCCCCATCAGGTTCTCAACGCAAAGTATCACGAAAAGGAAGCATACATTGTCGCTCAGGCAGGCCGCGAAGGTGCTGTAACAGTCGCAACAAACATGGCCGGACGCGGTACAGATATTATGCTCGGAGGAAACCCCGAATTTTTAGCGAGGGACAAATCCCGCGATGACCCCGAAGAATATTCGAGGCTCCTCAAAGAATACACAGCTTCTTGCGGTGCTGAACACGAAAGAGTCGTCAAGGCCGGAGGACTCGCCATAATCGGAACGGAACGACACGAGTCCCGCCGAATCGATAATCAGCTCAGAGGGCGTTCGGGCCGTCAGGGTGATCCGGGTACATCGAGGTTTTATTTGTCGCTTGAGGATAATTTGCTGCGCTTGTTCGGGTCGGAAAAGATTCAGCCGTTAATGGGGAAATTAGGACTCAAAGACGGTGAGGCAATAGAGTCCTCAATGTTAAGCCGTATCATCGAGAACTCGCAGAAAAAAGTTGAGGAATTACACTTTGACATAAGGAAACAGCTTTTAGCCTACGACAACGTTATGAACCAGCAGAGAGAAGCAATCTACACCGAACGCGGAGAAATCCTATCCACTGATGATGACGATATGCCCGAATACGGCTGGGAAGTAATACGCGGAGTCGTCAATGATATTCTGGATAAATATTTTCCCGAAGGACACGACTCAGAGCCTGACCCCCAGAGAGCAGCGGCAAGACTGCGTTCATTTTTCGGTGAAGGTTCAGAAGGCCGAATCGCTGAGATTGATACCCGTCTTGATATGGAAGGAATGAGAGAGGAAATACTTGACGGCATTAAATCCCGTTACGACTCGAAAATCGCCGAGCTTAACGCGAATCAGGAAGGCGCAAACATTGCGGGCTCAATCATACGGTATATTCTCCTTGAGACTCTCGACTCTGCTTGGCGCGAACACTTAACGGGAATGGACGAGTTACGCAGGGGAATCGGACTCCGCGCAATAGGCCAGAAAGACCCGTTAATCGAGTACCAGTTCGAGTCGTACAACCTTTTCACCGAAATGATGAACAGGGTAAAGGATACATTCACGGGGCAGATATTCAGAGTCCGAATAATGAGCGAGGCAAAACGAGA
>JAFSLR010000031.1 GCA_017448375.1 Synergistaceae bacterium
CTACATATCCGTGCGCGAGTCCGGCAAGAGCGATGTTAGGGCCTCCGTGCCTGTTGTCGTTCGCGGGGACAAACTGACGGCCTGGCATGTAGCCTCCGACTCCGTTGGGCAGAAGTATGGGTGCGGTCTTTGCGGTGTAACCGTTGATTGTGCCACCTTCGTGGAAGTATTCTTCTGGGACGTAAACATTAAGGCGGTTATATTCGGGTTCGGGGGAATTGGCCATGTAAGGAATATCGATCCATGAACGGAATGATACCAGCTTGTTCCCGGCTAACATTGTCTGACAGATAAAGTTGTTCGGGGGCATTACCTGAGAGTCTTTCATGTCGGGTATGAACTGCGGAATCTCTGCACCGAATGAACACGAACATAACACAATGACGATTACAGCTGCACATAATAATTTTACGCGCATATATACTACAGCTCCTTTTGAAGTAAAATTTTGTGGATAAAAGAATTATAGTGTAAACTTTTTTTCACTGCAAGAAATTTCATCGGCAAATGAAAACCGGGACTGCCCCAAATAGTGAGACAATCCCGGAAATCTTAAGGAGATTTTATGATGCGGAAGCTGTGTTGCTGCTGGGGTATTGGCGATTGATGACTATATTTTCACTCCGTTGTTCTCGAAAACTTGAAGTACCTGCTCTAATGACCTGTAGCCGACTTCCCTTGCGCGTTCTTTACCGTTAGCGTCCTTGAATATCAGCATGGGGACATATCGCACGTTATATTCTTCTGCGACTTCAGGGTTATCCTCAAGGTATATATGTTCTGTTGAGATTTTCCCTTTGTACTCGGAGTTAATTTGCCTGAAAACTTTCTCCATTTGTGTGCAGGCCGGACATGTTTTTGTTGACAGCATTGTTACGGAAGGAAGAGCAGCACAAGCCGTAGAACACATGACAATGACGAGAAGAATTGCCGATAAAAATTTAACCTTCATAATTCGCTCACTCCCTTTTTAATTTTTGTATGGTAAATTTACATGCGAATTATATAAAATTTATGCAGGGAATAACAATCCCCAATAATAACTAATTCGAGTGCGTTATAATTTCAAGCATTCAATATAATAAGGGAGAAATTTTTAATGGAAGAACAGGGAAAAATAATCAGTTCATGCGACATTGATTCAAACCTTGCGCTTCAGATTTGGACAAGAGGAAAGACCCCAAGACTCTCAATCCTCAACAAGTGCAAAAATTCCCGCAAACTGATTCATATAGCGTGGGTCGAAAAACGCAGCCGTACACTCTCAATCAGCGGAAAAAAACCAGGCGAGAACATCACATATAACGTTGCTGATTTTGAGCCCGCAATAGTGAAGATACTCACGGAATATTTTGCACGGACAAATTTCAAGGTCAAGTATTTCAAGATGGTTATTGATTTGGAGAAGGCCATTCATCACCCCGAACCAGTCTCAAACAAAGCAGACTTCGCAATGATGACCGATGACAAACGCTCTTCACTCTGGATTGCTGACTGTTCAGGGGGCGACAGGAATACGGGAATATTCCGGCCGTTTTTCCCGCTCACGCCCGAAGAATCAGAACTCCTCACCGAAGACAGGCGCAGAATCTCAAGCCTTCAAATGCGCTCAACAGAAGGTCTCTTCAAGCTCGGACTTCCTGAACTCCTCAAGAAAGCTAACCCCGAACGCTGGCATAACACATTAAGAGTTACAGCAGCGGCCATGATTCTGGGATTCTCATACTGCGGTGCGGACGGCTCAAAGACTTCCGATTACTTCTGGACGGCCGGAGAAAAGCCCGTCAACCTTAACCCTAATGTTACAGTGCTTAAAGCTCCCGTGAAAAAACTCTCTATTCATGACGCGGAATTGATGAGGCTCGGACATAAATTCACGGCGTATATTCGGCACTGCTACAAGCTAGGTGATGTTGAGATTGATTACGCTGACGACAGCGGTAAAGAGCTTCAAGAGGCAGGATTCACACGAACACGGAGAATGGATTTCAACACCGGGACAATCGGCGATGTTCCATACAGGGTAACATTCTTCGTCAACGAAGAGGAAGGTTTGACGGCTTTCGGCTGTAACCCAAGAATGCAGACTTCAAGACACAGAGGCGATATGGTGATAATGATTCCGACAAAAATATTCACTCAGGCAATGAATGATGATACTATGGGCGGTGCAAGCTCGAACGAGTTTTACACGATAACGCGCCTTTTGTGGGCTAAACAGTTCGGCGAATGGTACGGTAACATTAAGCCTTATGTGCGGAAATTTTCGGGGCTGGTTGAAGAATGATGAGAAAAATTTTATGCCTCATTATGATTTTCACACTCTGCGGAATCTCTGAGGCCGAACAGCAGAGAAGATTATCTGTTGTGATTTTCCCGACGATAAATAATACGGAGCTTGAGATTTGGGGCAGCAAGTTTTACCCTTATAACGTTCTCGAAGAAAAGATGTCTCAATACCTAGAGTCCCTCTACAAGACTTCACCGCTTATTGAAGCGAGAGTCCTCGATGAGGCTGGCATGAACAGATGGTTGTCCGGCTCAAGAAGCGGCGATGACATGGCCGTACAGCTTGAAATGTATTCGGCGATAATGAAGGACAGACACATTGTCGGAACAGCTACAAGCGGCCGCGTAATGATAAGGCTGCGTGTTTTTGACCGCGCTAAAGTCCGTGAAGTTTCCGTGCGTAACGTAAGGGGCAAAAGCTCAAGGTTCACGCTTGATGACGCGGAGTCAATATTCTGGTTTGATGCTGCTGTTGCGGGATTGGGGATTCCGTTTGAGAACGGGATGGATATTTTCGGCCTCACTAACTCAAAGTACAAAGGCCAGAGAATGAGCCGCCCTACATGGGATCAGTTCAAGGATACTGCGTACTGGCAGGCAATCAAGAACGCAATCGCTAACGCCCACAAAGAATCGCTCGCACAGGTTCGCAACGTAATTCGGAGCAACGAGCCTTCAGCAGCAATGATGGGACGGGATAATTTTTCCGACCAATATATAACAGTCGGAAGGATTTTAGCCCCTACAGCAACCGCCACAAAAAAGAAGCGCGATTACATAATATCAATCGGGAGAATCCCTAACGGTTCAAGTGAAGGCGTTAGAGTCGGTGAAGTTCTTGATGTTATTCGGGCGGATACGTATGTTACTGTTGTCCCTGAGAATCCCGTTGTTGTTTTGCCGAAAGTTGTTGGTAAAGTTAAGGTGATTAAAGTCTATGATGATAACGCAATAGTCAGAGTCGTAAAGGACAACAAGAAAGAACCCGTAACACTGAAAGATTTAGTAGTGAAACAAACAGGCAGGTGATAATTTATGATAAGAAGAATTTTGCTTACAATGGTTATTCTTGCAATGTTAGCTGAGAGTGTTTACTGTGCTGAAATCCCGGACGATGACAGCGCGGTATATTCGCCGTATCCGACTCAGCCTCCGCAGAATACGCAGCCCGTTCCGACTCCTTCACCTTCACCAAAAAAGCAGCCCGCGAAGAAAGCTCCCAAGAAAAAGACTCCCGCGAAGAAAGCTCCCTCTAAGAAGTCATCATCTTCACGAAGAAAGCCCGCAACCGTCAGGCAGTCTTCACTTGAGAAAGGAATTGAGCTTATGCAGAAGGAAAGATACGAACAGGCCAAACCCTATCTGCTTAAAGCGATTCAGGAAAACAGGAATGATCCTAACGCTTGGTACTGGTACGGTGTTTACCACGAAAAGACAGGCGGATTCTATCAGGCTCAATATTTCTACAGCAAAGCCGTAACGATTGACCCGGCCTTTGAGCCGTTGTCGAGAGTCGTGTTTTACCCGAATGACCCCGAAAAGACTCCTTTATGGGACCCCAAACACCCGGCCCGCGTTTATCCCGTTGAAACTGCTTCAGTCCCGATGAACGTATCACGCTTCCCGAACGCCCCCGATGACCCCGAAATACCTCAAGTCCCCGTATATACTCCCCCTGAACCGGGAACTTCACCGCTTGACGGCGACTCGTGGAATCCCGCTGTATATGTTCCGCCGAGCCCCGAAGAGCTCCCCGAATACAATCAGCCCCCGCTATATACTCCACCCAACCCGGGAGCGATTGTTGCTGACGAGAGGACGGTTGACGGAGGAACGGTTACGGATTACCAGCCGCGAAACGATGACATTATCACCGACCATGAGAGAATCATGAGAGTCGACAAGCCCGTATATAATCCTCCTGAACCGGGGCAGAGAGTCTCACAGCCCCCGAAAACTGAGACCGAGCAGCCCCGACAAACCGTCAAAATTCCGGCGAAAAAAGATTCTCAGCCCAAGAAGACCGCGACAATTCCGTCAAACAGAGTCGTCCGTCAGAAGAAATCTTCAGCAGCTCCGGCTAAAACCGTAAGGCAGCGCAAATCACAGAAGAAGGCAGAGTCCCAAGATGTTACGCCGACACCCAAGCCTAGAAGGCAGACTCCGACTCAGCGTAACCAGACTCCCCCCGCGACTCAAAGGCAGAAGACTCCTGCTCCGACCCAGCGTCAGCAGACTCCGCCCCCGACTCCACCGCAGGAAACTCCGCCCCCTGTCAGGCAGCCCGAAACCGTTCAGCCCCAGAGAAGGCAGAGCGAGTATATGCCGCCCGTAGGACAATACGCGCCTGATCCCGGGACGATCCCGGACAGGCCAATGCCGCCAGTCGGTCAGGGTAACCAGAATTAGCGAGGTGATTTTCATGATGAGGAAAATTTTTGCAGGCGTGATTCTCGCAGGGGTACTCATGGCCGGAGAATCATTTTCAGCAGAGAAAGCTATACGGGTAAATCAGCCCGCTTATCACTCGATGAATTTCTATGTCCATAAGCCCGCTAACTTGCCGCGAGATTTTTACGTTACTTATGACGGCTATCTGGTCTATAAGGGTGCGAAAGGCGTATGGTATTACGCGAGCGCGGAGAAATCCGGCCTCATTAAGACGGGATATGTTGTAGGC
>JAFSLR010000032.1 GCA_017448375.1 Synergistaceae bacterium
CCTTAAAGACGAAACATTGCCCGTACTTTTCGCATTAATGAATCATGACATTGAAGGCGCAAGAAAATCTCTGTCGTTCGTAGTGGGTCGTGATACGGATAATCTTGACGAGGCCGGAATAACGCGGGCAGTGATTGAGACCGTTGCGGAAAATTCTGTTGACGGCGTTATGTCGGTGATATTCTTTGCGGCGGTCGGCCATGCGGTGAGTCAGACTTGGGGAATGTGTATTGCTGTGTGGCTCTTCAAGTCAGCAAGCACACTCGACTCAATGCTGGGATATGAATCGCTGGGCAAATTCGGGACTCCGTCAGCAAGACTCGATGACATACTCAATTTCATACCCGCAAGGCTCGGAGGAATCATTATCATCATGGCCGGAGCTTTAACGGGCTGTAATGTCCGTGAGGCTTTAAGGGTGTTCGTGAATGACAGATTGAAGCACAAGAGTCCCAACAGTGGACACGGTGAGAGTGCGTTTTCGGGGGTATTGGGAGTGAGGTTAGGGGGCGGAGCGTTTTACGGCGGGGAATTTGAGGCGCGGCCATGTCTCAATGAGGGCGGGAATGAGCCGTCTTCAGGTGATATTCTCAGGGCGTGGAGGGTTCTTGATGTTTCGTGCTCGCTTGCGGTGATGATGGCAATAATATTCCTGATAATTCTTAACCGTTAAGAAAATTGTGAGTCGTATGGAGAAGTGAGCCTATAGCGAGAATTTTTTGATAAGATATACTTATTGATTATCAAATTAAAAAAGGAGAAATTAACATTGCGGAAATTTTTAACGGCATTAATGATTCTTACGCTGTATTGTTCGTGTTCTTATGCTGAAATCTCAAGTGCGGTTGTCGAATCAGCTTGGAGGAGAATCGCTAGGGCTGATGGCTTCAAAGAAGTCCCCATAAATTACGAGGACAAAGACTCGCCAAACGCTTGGGTGAAGTTCAAGTCTCAGAGTAATTACAGCGTCCACGTAACAAAAGGCTTAATGAAAATCCTTAACACTGAGGACGAAATAGCCGGAATACTCGGTCATGAAATCGGCCACGTAAAACTCGGGCATTACAGCAGCGGTGTCGGAAGGGCTGTAGGCTGGGCTGTACTTGGGACATTACTGGGGCGTATAGGCGGTATTGGGGGCGTTGCGGCTCAAACGGCAGGGCAAATAGGAGCGAATCTTGCGGAAAGCGGATTTTCACGCGGACAGGAAGTTGAAGCGGACGATTACGGTACGGAACTCCTCAAGAAAGCAGGCTATGACCCTTACGGACTCTATTATGCTATGAAGGCTTTTGCGGATAACAAGTTTGTTACACAGCCTGACGGATTCAATTCTCACCCGCCGACAGAAAGAAGACTCCAGCACCTTTACGAGAAAGCAAAAGAAGTGAAAGAGCGCAAAGAAGTCAAAACTTCCGTCAAAAAATCCAAGAAAACAAAACCAACTCCGCCCAAGCAAAGCGAATGGATGAAATAATGTCAAACGAATCAATTTCGCTCCCGGGTCTGTCAAATAAACTGTGTATAACTTTTTACCTTACGCTACTCTAGAAAAGTGCTTAACGTAGAAGGAATTTAATAAGGAGTCTGATATGCCCGTAATAAAATCACTTCCCGAAAATGTATGGTCGAGAATAGCCGCCGGAGAAGTCGTAGAGCGTCCCGCCTCAGCCGTAAAGGAACTCACCGAAAACGCCCTCGATGCCGGAGCAGCCCGAATATCCGTAGCCCTCAAAGACGGAGGAAGACTCCGAATCACAGTTGAGGATGACGGAGCCGGAATCGCATTCGATGATCTCCCACTCGCCTTAATGTACCACGCAACAAGCAAGCTCCGCGAAATCTCAGACCTCGAACGCATTAGCACTTTGGGTTATCGCGGTGAAGCATTAGCCAGCCTCGTGGCAGTCGCAGATGTCGAAATCCGTAGCCGTCAAGCCGATGACAACGAAGGCGGTTTAATCCGCACCCATGACGGCAAAATCTCCGAGCATATCCGCGTTAAATGTTCTCAGGGGACTCGCGTTCAGGTCTCGGACTTGTTCTCAGGTTTGCCCGCAAGACGTAAATTCCTCAAGAGTGCTTCCGGCGAATTGAGACGCGCTGCCGTTTTCCTCCGTGAATATTCCGTCTGCAATCCCTCAGTAGCATTCTTCCTCGAACATGACGGTAAAGAAATCTTCAGCACTGACGGTTCAGGCGACCGAAAAAGAGTCCTCTCTAAAATTTGGCCTGAAGGTGCAGAGATTCAGACGATAAATATTCAGTCAGAACATATGAATCTCGAATGCTGGTTCCAGTCAAGAGCTGGTATATCCGGGCGTGGCGATTTAATGTCGTTCGTGAACGGGCGCGCGGTCAATGATCCCGTCATCAAATCAGCTGTCGCTACAGCAGGACGCGAACTCGCAGGGAATTGGGCGTTATTCTTCACGCTTGAGCCTTCACTTGTTGACGTTAATATTCACCCCGCAAAAGCCGAAGTCCGTTTCCGTTATCCTGATGAAATATATTCCTCGCTTCAC
>JAFSLR010000273.1 GCA_017448375.1 Synergistaceae bacterium
AACACCGTCATTCTCCACGAAGCCCCGTCATTCCCGCATAAGCATGTATACACAAAAAAATAGGGCCTCTCCAGTTTGTGTGGATTGGCCGTATTTTGAGGGGGGTAAAACTAGTGAACTACTCCGCCTATAGAGGCTGGAGCTTCCTAATTCATCGAGGACTGCGCTACAACCTCAAGGGCTGAAGTCGTCTTACATCCTCTCCAAAGGCGTTACTTCCCGTAGTCCCTACGGTAGATAGTTTTGCAGGCACTTGGTTTTCGTTTCCTGCAAATGATTTTTATGTATGATAGCACAAAAACTAAGCTAGGTTAGCGCAATTCATCTCACCGCCTAAAGAGGCGGGAGACTTCTTGCGCGTTTAGTTAAATATCTCTTAACGGGAATATTTTAACACAAAGACAGCTAAAGAGAGTAATCGAAGAAAATTGCCCCCGCCCGCTGGACTAGGGAAAAGTGTAAAAAAAACGTTACCCGTGAGGAGGTGCGATGATGGAAGACAAGAAGAAAGAGCAACAGACTGAAGAGCAGAAGCTGTGCGAGCTTCAGACTGATTCATTGTTGTGCCATCAGTCGCAAGAAGTCTCAGCAGGAGCATGGAAAATTTATATCGCATACGGAAGCCGTGAACTTCACTGCCACGCATGGGCAAAGACAGGAGACCAGAAGAAAACGCTAGATGAGTTCAGAGAGAATTTAGGCGAGGATATATATACATCAATAGCAGAGTACAAGAATGAGAAACGAGAAGAAGAGCAGATAGCCGCGATACGAGAAATTTACGTAGAATTGCCTAGCGATGGAAAATTCCTGCCGTCGAGTGAGGCAGAAGGTATAGAGAGGATATTAGGACATTTCAAGGAACAGAACTATCCAGCACCGAGCCTGATAGTGTATGACGGGCAGACTTATATAGCGCGTTGGACGTTCACAGAACCTATAGACGTGAAATATCTTCCTTTATGGAAACGCATAGAGGAAGAGCTTGCGGAAAAATGCTTTGATTTAGTGAAGAAAGCTAAGCGATTTCACCACGAAAATGACTATGGATATATCAAATCTCACGGTGATGCGACAGCGATATTGCCCGAACCCGGATTCAATAACAGCGATACCGGGCAAGAAGTGAGAGTAATTTATGCAACGGGAGCGACATATACATTAGCACAGATAGCGGCATCTATTTTCCAGAGTACCGAAGGAATAAGGGAATACCGCAAACTTCAAGAGGAGTGCGGTGTATATAAAACAGTCGCCAAGAAAAAGAAAGGCAGTAAAGCCAAAGGGGAAACCCAAGCAGAAACATGCAGACCTGAAGACATATTAGCAGGTATTAGGTCTCATGTAGTGAAATATCATCAATCGCACCGAAACGGGACGCACGTATACATAACGGAGAAAAATCCTGATAAGCATAAGTCGACGGATCGCAGTGTTTTCCACAGCTCATGCCGAACCTCAGAACTTGAAAGCTACGTGATGACAATGCACACCGACCGTGATTACTGGATGTCAGCCTGTGAATATTCAATCAAGCTGTACGAGAATAGCAAGCCTGTAACGCGCCGGGATGGAGGGAAAATCCGAACAGGCACACGAAATGCGACGACAGCGAAAAAGAAATGGGCTGAGCTTGTGCAGATGAATTTCTTGGTAATCGATCCGAGAAAATCTGAGATTAGCCCCAAACCGACGCTTGAACGTTTAATAGAGTTAGTGCTGGAGCGTTGCAGTCAGCGAAAAATGCCGAAGCCCGAAATAGTGAATGACGGCGAGAAGCTGGAAGTGAAATGGGTATGGTGTGATGTGATGAAGAGGAAAAATCCTCCCAGCAAAGATGAATTTGATAACGAATTTAACCCTGAATATGACGATATGCAGAAGAAACTTTGCGGCCTTTTCTGGGATTTGGGAGTAGATGAGAGGAAATTACAAGTTACGACAGCACTTCGAGTACCCGGTACGCTGAACACGCGGACAAATACCCTAGTGCGAGTAGCAGTAGCCAGTGAAGAAAACATATCGTACAGAGATATGATGAGGCTGTTAAACGGTGAATATATTGCTACTGCTGTACAGCCTTCAACGACAGAGAACGTAGTAAAAAAGGTATCTTCTGTTCCTGTAGAGACTTATTCTAATGTACTGAATGAGCTTTCAGATTGTGCCGTAGATGTGCTGTCGCTTCATTCAGGAGGAGACGGCTATGTGTTTATCTGTTTAGAGAACAAGGCGCAAGGTGAAGACTGGCGTGAATGGGCGGTGCAGGCGAGCGACCTTCCTGCGGAAATAATGAAGTTGAAGCAAAATCCTGAAATAGATAGCTATAACGTTTATATATCTCAGGCAGAATTTTACTGCAAGGCAGTGAGTACGAGACCTGAACGCAAAACTAACAGAATATCATCATGCCGTGCGTTATTTGTCGATTTGGACTGGAAACTGTCAGGCCATAAAAATCTTACGGCAGAAGAAAGCAAAGCAATAGTTCTGAGGCATTGCGCGGAAAAAGGTATTCCATTGCCGAGCGAAATAGTCCACAGCGGAAACGGAAGCCACGTAAAATATTTCTTTACGGAAGGCATATCAAGAATTGAGCGTAAACGCTGGGAGGCATTAGAGAAAATTCTTTTCGGCCTGTATAGTGAAGTCGGAGCGGACAAAAAAGCGACGGACATTACGCGAGTGTTGAGACTTCCGGGAACGAAGAACTGCAAGCCCGAAACGGTTGACCGAGATGTGCGAATAACGTACACGGGCAGAAAATATGATTTTGCTGAACTCGCTGCGAAACTTGAAGCATTAGGAAGGACTCCGATTAGCCCTTCAGAGACAACTAACGGTAAAAATATAGCGTCAAGTAATCTTTATGACGAATCATTAGACATTGATCATGAGCTTGAAGAATTAGCTGAGATGTCTGTGAAATGGTTCTACGTTATGGACAGGACGATAGGAAAGAAGGAACGGGTAGCCGAAGAAGAATTGCGCGATTATCTGAATAAACAGGACAGAAGCCATCAGCTTGAAATGTCAGTCGTGAGATATAAAGGCGATAAGACGAGCAAGGGATCAGTGGACAATATGTATTACAGCTACGTGATATTAACGGATTGTCCCGGAGAAACGCTTGATGAGCAAATCAAGAATATCAAAGCTCGTTGCCGTAAATATCGCGGAAAGGGTATACCAGAGCCAAATCAAATAATTCAGGATGGTGATAGATTAATAGTTCTTTGGAGGTACACGAAGGACAGAAGCGGACAGGAATTACCTGGATATGCGTTGCCGAGATGGAAAGTAACGCAGGAGTTCCTGAACCGTTATTTTGAATGCTGGGGAGCGATGAAATTCGCAGATAACCAGAAATACACAGCGATGTTGCCGTTGCCGGGATTTATGGGTACATCAGGCAAAACGGTGAAGACGGTCTACAAAGGACATTCATTGAGTTACACATTCGACAAAATAGCTTGCGCGGTACTGAATTTCAGTCAGGCCGAAGTGAAAGAATATCTGAAGCAGAAAGCCCAGAGAAAAGCTGAGATGAAGAAGCTGATGGAGGAAGTACTTGGAATTAGTCTGAGTGCCGCTAAAGCAACGAAATTTGCAAAAACAGCCAGACGAATATTCAAGGACATTCTGAAGTTACTTGCGCTTAGGATGACAGCTGGCGGATTTGTGAGGGAAGGACACCGCGAATTATGTGTGTTCTATGCGCTGGACGAGGCAATAATGGCCGGGTATGTGAACACGATAGAAGAGTTTGACGCGCTTGCGTTGAGGTTAATAGAATTTTGCGGAGGGACGTTCAATGAGGAGTGCGGATTAAAGACGTTTGGAACGTTGCGCCGGAAGTTTGCGAACGGGGAGGCGGTCTACAAATTCCAGCGTCGGACATTGATAGAAGCACTTGATATACAGGAAGATGAACAGGCCGAGCTTGATGTGCTGAAACTGCGTCCAGGAGAGAAGAAGAAACCTATACCGAAGTGGAAATTATCGGGAAAGCCGCACAGTACATATTACCGTTATCTGATGAAAGAGAGGGCGAAAGAAGTTGTGAAAGCAGATGACAAGAAGAGTTGTGCGTTAAGAGTTCGTCGTTTTGGTTATCGCGTATTGAGTGCGCGGAGACAAAGTGAGACAGAAAAAGGGTATATTATGATGGTGTGTTGTCCTCGCGTTCTAAGGGGTTCCGTTGTTCTTCTTTTTCATTCTCATTCTCCTCAATCTGGCTTCCTGCTCTTTGTCCTGTTGTACTGTGGCTGTCTGCGTTTCTGCGTCATTGGCTCTATACGCTCTGATCGTCCTCCGTGATGTGTGATTGTCTCGTTTGTGATAGGCGGGGGGTCGCGGTTGCGCCATCGGGATTTTTCGCGTTTCGGCTCGTTTGTGATTGAGCATTTGCGCTGTTTGTGAGTTATTTACTCTTTTTGTAGATGTTTGTGTGAGTTATAAGGCTTCCTGTACGATTAGCTTTGAGAGGCTCTGTTCATAGCTCTTATGGCTTGTTAGAGGCGTTTTCATGAGGTATTAGCTGTTAAAAAGGAGGTGTAGCATTGTCGCTGTTTTTGATAGAAATGTTTGCTGAACGCTGGAAGGGAAAAGGCAATGAGAAGAGTGATACGCAGAAATTCTGGCTTGAACTCCTGCATGATATGTTTGATATAGAGCGTCCGAGCCTGTTGATAGAATTTGAGAAATCTGTAGCATTAGAGCATAGGAGCTACATAGACGCATACATCCCCTCGACGCGAACATTGATAGAGCAGAAGAGTAACGGAGCGAATCTTGATAACGCAGTGAAGCAGTCAGACGGTCAGGTAATAACACCTTATGAGCAAGCCAAAAGATATTCAGACTGGCTGCCAGATTCTAAGCGTGCGCGGTGGATTGTAGTTTGTAACTTTGAAGAGTTCCGCGTCTATGACATGGAAGAGCCAAAAGCCTTGCCTGAAATTCTTAAGCTGTCCTCGTTAAGAGAGGATTGGCACAGGCTGTCATTCCTAGTGAATGAGCATGTAAGAAGCGCAAAGGAACTTCAAGAAGAAAGGCTGTCGGTAAGAGCGGGAGAATTAGTAGGGAAGCTCTATGACTCGTTGTTGGAACGCTATATAAATCCTGATGAAAAAGCGACACAGCGCAGTCTTAATATTTTCTGTGTGCGAGTTGTATTTCTGCTTTATGCGGAGGATGCCGGATTATTCGAGAAAGGACAGTTTCATGACTATCTGAAGCCGCGTGAAATTTCAGCCCGCGATGCCCTTCGGAAATTATTTGAAGTTCTCAGTCAGAAGCCGGAAGAAAGAGACCCATATTTAGAGTCAGACGTGAAAGAATTTCCGTATGTGAACGGCGGTCTTTTTGCTGACAAAGATATAGAGTTGCCCCAGCTTGACGGCGAACCGTTACGGATAATCCTAGAGGACATGAGCGAAGGTTTCGACTGGTCTGGTATAAGTCCGACAATATTCGGAGCAGTATTTGAGTCAACACTGAACCCTCAGACGCGGCACTCCGGCGGAATGCACTACACGAGCCTTGAGAACATTCACAAGGTGATTGACCCGCTTTTTCTTGACGGCCTGAATGCTGAACTGAATGCGATAATCTTTTCGCCAAAATCCCGAAGCCGGACGCAAAAGCTGAGAGCCTTTCAGAAAAAGTTATCCGAGCTGAAATTCTTAGACCCCGCTTGCGGATCAGGAAATTTTCTGACGGAGTCGTATTTGTCGCTCCGCAGGCTAGAGAACAGAATCATCAAGGCACTTGCCGAAAGCTCATACACGCCGCCGAAAAATGAATCGTTAATCAAAGTGTCAATTTCGCAGTTCTACGGCATAGAGATAAACGATTTTGCGGTGTCAGTGGCACGAACAGCCCTGTGGATAGCGGAGTCGCAGATGTGGAACGAGACGCAGAGAATGAATGAAGCACAGAGGCTGATTCCGTTCTTAGGAGACCTCCTGCCGCTGAAAACATATAATCACATTGTCGAGGATAACGCCCTTCGCATGGACTGGAAGATACTTGTCCCGTCAGGTAACAATCTCTATATAATGGGCAATCCGCCGTTCTTGGGTTATTCAGTACAGACGAAGGAACAAAAGCAGGATATGCAGTCAGTATTTGTAGATGAGTCTGGGAAACCCTACAGCACAGCGGGAAAAATTGACTACGTAGCGGGCTGGTACTATAAAGCCTCTGAAATAATTGCTGGTACAGAAATAAGGGCGGCCTTTGTATCAACGAACTCAATCACGCAGGGTGAACAAGTAACATATATATTCAAAACGTTGCATGATAGGTTCGGCATAGAGATAGATTTTGCACATCAGACGTTTGAATGGAACAGCGAGGCGACAGATCAGGCACATGTTCATGTGGTGGTGATAGGTTTCGACACAGTGAAGGAAGCCGGGCGTTTGCGAAGGCTGTATACTCCAGAAGGATTGAGGCTTGTGGAAAACATAAATTTTTACCTAGTAGCCGCGCCGAATGATTTTGCGGAGTCAACGAATAAGGCAGTGAGTGAGTCAGCTCCCGTGATAATGGGAGGAAACAGGCCAGCGGATGGCGGAAATTTAATCATAGAGGCCGAAGACTATGAAGACTTTATCAGGCGAGAACCGGGAGCATTGAAATATATCAAACGCTACATGATGGGGCGCGAGTTCATCAACAACCTACCGCGCTATTGCCTCTGGCTTGTAGGAATATCACCGAAAGAGCTTCGCAGTATGCCGCTAGTGATGGAGCGGGTGAAGGCTTGCAAAGAAGACAGGCTGAAGGGAGCTGTTGACCGTAGGAAATTGGCCGATACTCCGCACCTTTTCCGGGAGACGCTGAACCCGAAACGGTATATAGCAATTCCGAAAGTGTCTTCAGAAAACCGTGAATATATCCCGATGGGCTGGCTTGATGAATCAGTGATACCCGGCGATAACTTGTTCATAATTCCCGAAGCAACGCTTTATGATTTCGGAGTGCTGACATCTCGCGTACATATGGCATGGATGAGGCGAGTCGGCGGACGGCTTGAAATGCGTTACAGATACTCAAGGGATATAGTATACAACACATTCGCATGGCCGAGACCTACAGATGAGCAGAGGAGGCAAATTGAGGTAACAGCGCAGAAGATTCTTGACGCGAGAGCAAATCACTCTGAGAGTTCATTTGCAGACCTGTACGATAATACAGCGATGCCGCTCGACCTTCGGCAAGCACACCGTGCGAATGATATGGCAGTGTGTGAGGCGTATGGCTGGCCGGATGGCATCAGGGAAGAAGAGATTGTAGCAGGTCTTTTCAGGCTGTATCATGAACTGACAGCGTAATTATTTCCACAAGAAATTCATTTTTCTCATGAAGTAAAAGAGGTCGTAGTACTTTACGTTGAAGTAATCCGCGATGTCAGGGATTTTGATACGTTTAGATTTTTGTTGAGGTTGTGGATTTCCATGATCCTCAAAGGTAATGATGACGTAGTTTTTGGCCATAGCTGTAGCAATGAGCCATGGATCTGCTACACTAACATCTGCCCATTCTAATATAGCTTGTTGTTTGTACAAATTGCAGCTATTTATGTGGTTTTGGATGATAGAGTATTTTTGAATGATATTTGGGTCTTGTACTGTAATTTTACAGGGAGTATTTTTAATAGCTTCCTTGAGCCATGTAGTAAGTTTATCTCCTCCCTTTGTGATTTCATCGCATACTACGTCCAATAACAGTACATTGCCAGATTTCATAATACGTTTCATGTGTTCCCAAAATCCCATAGCAAAATCGAAGGGATAAAAATTCTTTGAAGGTGCTATAAGACTATTTGCGTCGAGTAGAAATTTTTCCGAGTTCATGCGCCTTGTATCTCCCGAACGAGTTTAGAGAAACTATTACTTTGAGTCCCTGTTAATCTGTAAGCCTCCGTATATTGAGTTGACCCGCTCCTTGTAGTTTCATCAAGAGCGTTAATGAATTTTCTGTCCCATCTTGCGGCAAGATTTTTGTAGAAATCTCCTCCGTCTTTTGCCTTTTTATCGCGTTTTTGTCGCTGATATTCGCTGTTGAGCATGGCAACAGTGGTGTTAAATTCTTCTCTGCTAATGAGGCCGTTTTCGAGTGCCTTACGGATAATAACGAAACGACTGCACCTAAAATATGTACTAATTTCCTTCAGAGTGTTTAGGTTGTGTTTCCGATGAGCTTCCCATATTTCTATGAACAGCGTATCAGGAGCAAGAATTTCAGCGGCAACAGCATTGCATTTTTGTTCAAGACAGCTTATGTTTTCTTGACTTGCATAAGGTTCATTGTATAAGCTGTTTTCTCCAAGCCAAACATGAGCTAGTTCATGTAGTAAAGAGAATAATCTGCCGTTATCTGTGTCGTTCGAGTTGATGAAGATAAGAGGAGCATACTCGTTGATTAAAGTAAAAGCTCTAAATTCATTAATGTTTAGCTTGCGTTTAGTATTGTTACCTACAATGCCGCTTCTCATGATCATAATCCCCAAAGCACTGATACGATTTCTCAAGAAGCGGAAAGCGGAGGCAGAGTCTTTACACTGTCTAAACCAATTTTTTTCTATAGCAAGTTTAGAACGTATATCTTCGGCGATGGTTTTGTGGTCTGTCTCGATACTGCAACACCCGACATAAGGCAATGGGTCATAACCGTTATCCTGATAATAGTCAGCCATCCAATCTTGTACTCTTTGCATGGCATTGATAGTGTCGATTAAGTTTCGAGTTGGAGTCTGCATATGTTCACTGTTGACAGTTCTGAAGTCTACAATGCTAATATCCTCTTTAGGAGGAGAGTTTAAGAAGAAGTACCCGAAGGGTATATGTACGCTCTTGCTGACTTTTTCAATTTGTTTGAAGGTGGGTTTTCTTTTACCCGATCTCCATTGATACAGAGCTTCTAAGGCAGAACCGCCAATATGCTCAAATTGAACTTGCTGTATAATCCAATCAAGCACAACTCCATTAATATCAATGTACAATGTTGGCATAAGTTCTCCCTCCTCTTCCTGAAAATTAGCGTATAGGTTCTATAGTGAAAAATTATAGTATGTCTTGTAGTAAATTTTTTTGCTTTGCTTTAGCTCTGCCCAGAGTAGCTCTGCTAATGCCAGTCATATCGGCGACTTGCTTGTAAGAGTGAGTCTGTAACAGCTCCAGAGCATGGTCAATTTGAGTTCTGGAAAATTTTTTAGGACGGCCATCGTGGAAATTGGGGTTTTGGCGAGCGACAGCTTTACCCTCCTGAGTGCGCTGGATAATCATGTCGCGCTCAAACTCCGAGAAAGCCAGCATGATATTCCTGATGAGCTTTCCCGTAGGAGAGTTGTCGATGATGCCCATGTTGAGAACATCGATAATAACGCCCTTATTATTGAGGCTATCAATGAGTTGGATGCCGTGAATGACGCTCCTAGCGATTCTGTCTAACTTAGTGATAATGAGTTTATCGCCGGACTGAATGATATTGAGTAGATTATCAAGCTGAGGGCGAGCATTCTTAGAACCGCTGAACACATCAGAAAAAATCTTAACCGCCCCAGCGTTGCGTAGAGCGTGAACTTGAGCGTCAAGAGAATTGCCATCACGAGCTTGAGAGTAAGTGCTGACACGAGCGTAACCAAAGACCAAAAAATCACCTTCGTAATGAGTAAAAGAAATGAGTAAAGATAGAAAGAGATTATACAGCATGGAAGAAAGAAGCTCAAAAGTGGTGATTTTTAGTAGATATTCGAGTTTATAATTTGTACGTTAATTATAAAACGATTTTGCGTTTCCGATTTTCAGAGGCGAAAATTCTGTTAGCTGTCCCATCTTTTTTC
>JAFSLR010000274.1 GCA_017448375.1 Synergistaceae bacterium
AATACGATTCCTCATCCCGTTGTCGGCGAGTTCGGAGCGGCAAGAGTTCTCCTCAAGCCCTGCCCTGAAGGTACGGGAGTCATTGCGGGCGGAGTCGTCCGGGCGATTATGGAGCTTGGCGGAGTGAAGGACGTTGTTACGAAAGTTACGGGAAGAACATCAAACGCAATCAACGTAGCACACGCAACACTTGAGGCCATACGGATAACACGCACAGAGTCCGAGATAATGAAGCTCAGAGGGCTTGCAGGGGATGACAGCGCAGAAGCGGAAGGTGATTCACATGGCGAAAATTAAAGCAAAGTGGATCAAAAGCGCAATAGGATTCCCCGAAAGGCAGAAGCGCACAATAAAGGCTCTCGGATTCCGCAAGCTGAACTCAGAAGTAGAGCATGACGACACGCCGCAGATTCGCGGAATGATTGAACACGTGCGCCACCTCGTGAAATGGGAGGTTGTCGAATGATAACGTTACAGGATTTGCACCCCGCTAAAGGCTCAACCCACAAGGCCAAGAGACTCGGTCAGGGTATCGGGAGCGGAACGGGCAAAACTTCCGGAAAAGGCAACAAGGGCGACAAGGCAAGGACAGGCGGCGGAGTAAAGCCGGGCTTTGAGGGAGGACAGATGCCCATCACAAGAAGGACTCCCAAGCGCGGATTCAACAACGCAAGGTTCGCGAAAGTCTTTCAGGCCGTGAATCTCTCTGCGCTGGAGAAGAAATTTGACGCAGGTGCAGAAGTTGACGCTGAAGCAATGTACGCCGCAAGGATTATCCGCAAGAAGGGTATTCCCGTAAAGATACTTGCTGACGGCGAATTAACGAAAGCCCTCAAGATTAAGGCCGGAGCTTTCAGCGCGGGTGCCGCAAAGAAGATAGAGTCAGCCGGCGGGACTCATGAGGTAGTGTAATGTTCGGGTCGCTGGGTGATATTTTCAGGCTGCCGGATCTGAAGCGCAGAATATTCTTCACGCTCTTCATTCTGTTCATATTCAGGCTCGGCGCGTATATCCCAAGTCCCGGCGTAGACCGTACAGCTCTAGCAAGCCTCTTCAGCACAGGCGGAGGAATGATGGACTTCCTCAACCTGTTTTCGGGAGGGGCTTTGAGCCGTTTCGGAATATTCTCGCTGGGTGTCGCTCCGTATATCAACTCAAGCATCGTAATGCAGCTCCTTGTTGTGATTTTCCCGTACCTAGAGAAATTGCAGAAGGACTCGACTGACGGCCACAAGAAGATTACGCAGTGGACTCGTTATGGTGCTGTGGTGTTCGCGGTGGTTCAGGCGGTTGGTATGACGGCGTGGCTTGGGAGTCTCGGAATAATGCAGGGCGGCTTCCTTGACTGGCTTCTGGTCATCATTACGCTCGTTGCAGGGTCGGTCGCTGTAATGTGGCTCGGCGAAGAGCTCACAGATCACGGAATCGGTAACGGTATTTCACTGCTGATTTTCGCGGGTATCGTTGCGAGAATCCCGGAGGCTATACTCCAAACGTGGAACATGGTACGCTTAGGGTCAATGAGCGTTATCGGGCTGATTATCGGAATCGCGTTGATGGTCGTGGTTGTAGCGGGCTGTATCCTCTTGCAGGAAGGACAGAGACGTTTGCCCGTACAGTACGCAAAGAGAGTCGTTGGGAACAAGATTTACGGCGGACAGAGCACGTTTATCCCGCTGAAAGTGAATCAGTCAGGAGTTATCCCGATAATTTTCGCGAGCTCATTGCTGATTTTCCCGTACACAATCGCAAATTACTTCAGCGAGAACTCAGCAACAGCACGGTTCATCAGCACATTGTTCACGCCGAACAGCTTCTTCTACATTCTCTGCTATGTGGCACTGATTATATTTTTCTCGTATTTCTACACAGCGGTCGTCTTCAACCCGACAGACATCGCTAACAACATGAAGAAATACGGAGGCTTCATTCTCGGAATAAGGCCGGGTCAGCCGACATCAGACTACATCACGCGGGTAATGGAGAGAATCACTCTCGGCGGTGCTGTTTTCCTTGCGATTATCGCGTTAATCCCAAACGTAATGTCGTCAATCCTCAACATTAACAGCTTCTACTTCGGAGGGACTGCGGTGTTAATCGTTGTCGGCGTTGCAATGGATACGGTAAATCAGATTGAGGCCCAATTACTCATGCGGCATTATGACGGAATCCTCAAGAAATCCGGCGGAAGTCGTCGCGGCCTTCTGAGGGGTTAATCATGAGACTTGTATTATTGGGTGCGCCTGGGGCCGGTAAAGGTACTCAGGCCGTTTTCCTCAAAGAACGACATAACCTCGCTCACATCTCAACGGGTGATATTTTCCGCCACAACCTTAAGGAGAATACCCCGTTAGGACTTGAGGCCAAAAAGTATATGGACGCAGGGCAGTTAGTGCCTGACGAAATCGTGATGAAAATGGTCGGCGAAAAATTGTCGGAGTTCAAGCCCGATGAAGGCTTCATGCTTGACGGTTTCCCAAGAACAGTAGCTCAGGCGGAATTTCTCGAAAAGCAGACGAAGATTGACGGGGTTATAATGTTCAAGGTTTCCGATGACGCAATAGTGAAGAGGCTCACAAGCCGTGCGGTCTGCAAGGATTGCGGGAACGTTACGAACATTCACGAACACGAAAAATGCCCGTCCTGCGGTGGAGAGCTTTACCGCCGTGATGACGACAACGAAGCGACAATACGAAGCCGATTGAAAGTTTTTCACGAACAGACAGAAGCACTTGTTGAGTTTTACAGGTCGCGGGGTCTTCTGGTTGAAATTGATGCAACGGGAATGCCCGATGAAGTTTTTTCGCGGGTAATAGACGCTCTCGAAAATGATTAAGCTGAAGACTTCCGAAGAATTAAAGCTCATGAGAATAGCCGGGCGAGTTACAGCCGAAGTCCTCGACATAATGCGCGAAGCTGTCCGCCCGGGAGTCTCAACAGGCGAACTTGACCGACTCGCTGAGGAACACATACGTCGCAACAACGGCATTCCGGCATTCAAGAATTACCGCCCGATGTCGAGCATGACACCATTTCCCGGCACAATATGCGCGTCAGTGAATGACGAGATTGTTCACGGGATACCGAGTTTGGGCCGAATACTTGAAGAGGGCGATATAATAAGCGTTGATGTCGGTGCGTATGTGAATGGTTACTGCGGTGATGCAGCCTGCACTTACCCCGTAGGCGAGATTAGCCCCGAACGCAGGAAACTCCTTGAGGTAACAGAGGAGTCATTGAACAGGGCAATATCTCAGGCACTCGCGGGAAATACATTAGGCGACATCGGGAACGCAGTAGAAAGTTACGTAAAGCCGCTCGGATTCGGAATTGTCCGCGATTACACGGGGCACGGTATCGGCAGGAAAA
>JAFSLR010000275.1 GCA_017448375.1 Synergistaceae bacterium
AAATCATCTCAATGAATTTATGCCTTCCAGATGAGACCCAGCCTGTAGTGTGGCGAGGGCCTGTTCTGGGGGGAGTGCTTCAACAGTTCTGGGAGGAAGTCGAATGGGGAAAAGTTGACTTCATGTTTGCCGATATGCCTCCGGGGACGGGCGATGTTCCTTTGACGGTGTTCCAGTCGTTGCCGCTGAAGGGGATTGTGATTGTTACGACACCGCAGGAACTCGTGAGCATGATTGTGAAGAAAGCTGTCAACATGGCCGGGATAATGAATATTCCTGTTCTGGGGATCGTGTCGAATATGGCATATTTTAAGTGTCCTGACTGCGGGAAGAAGCACTATATTTTCGGGAAGAATGAGTCGGGGCTTGATGTGAAAGCTGAGATTCCGATTATGCCGGGTCTTGCGGAGCTTTGCGACTCAGGGAGGATTGAAGAGTCTGACGCGGGGAAATATCTTGCGGGGCTTGCTGACTCACTGGAGAAAATTTCGTGATGTAATTTCGGGAAAGAAAATCCCCCTGCCCGTTAAAAACAGGGGGAAATAATTTTTACGCCTGAAAATCAATTCCCGAATCATTCTGCCCGTTCTCAGAAACATTCCCGGACTCATATCTTGCTGCTTCCTCATCAGCTTTCCTTCTGGCTTCGGCTTCATGGTCAGCTGCGATTTTCCCTATCATCGAGTCATAGAGCATCTTCCACAACCCGGCACCCCCCGAACTCGTTACAAGGTCATCGGTAGCCATTTCGAGAGTCAATTCTTCCATTTGCTGATATGGTCTTCCTTTATCGCTCCCGCTGATTGAAAGTGCTGACTTCCTCATGTCCTTCCAGAGTTTTGACCACAATATAGCCTCAAACTGCTGGCACGATTCCTTCAGCTTCAATGCGTCTTGTGTCTTGTGGATTTCGGGGTCAATATCCGTCCTCACGATTTTTGATGTCGGTATACCGTTAATCATTGTCATTCTCCTTTCAGCGCGAGCCGGTAACACTCTAGAGTCTCACGCGCGGCCTTGTCCCAGTCAAAAAGACTCAGCCTCTTACGCCCTGAATCTTTCAGCTTCCTGCGCAATTCCTCATCATGAATCACGTTCTCAATTTTCCCGGCCATGTCATCAATATTCAGCGGGTCAAAATATTCTGCTGACTCTCCTGCAACTTCAGGGAGCGAGCTTGCCTCCGCGCAAACTACAGGGCAGTTACACGCGAACGCCTCAAGAATCGGAATCCCGAAACCTTCATATTCAGACGGAAAAACAAAGCACAACGCACCGTTATACGCCCGCGACAAATCGTCATTGCTTAATCCTGCCTGATGAAAACGCCCGTTAAATTCCCCGAAAGATGAAACTTCTTCCCCAGTGAACTTCCCGCCGCCAGCGCAGAAAACATGAATATTTTTGTCATGACTCATTATTCCCTTCATGGCCTCAGTGAAACGCGAAAAGTTTTTGTACATTGACCTGTTACCCACAAAGAGAACGTAATCATATGGCACTAAACGCTCTGAATTTATTACGGGCAATATTGATGACCCATGATAGATTACGGATATAATTTCGGGATTTACGGCGGGAAAATATTTCAGTATGTCGCGCTTCGTGTTCTCTGATACGGCTATGATTCTGTCAGCTTGAGGAATTATTCTCCGTTTCGCTCTTATGACTCTTTTGCTGACCGGGTAAATTCCCTCGTAAAGCTCGTGAGTCATATCATGAACCGTAACGATAAACTTCCCTTTTGCAGGCTTATCCGCGTAATAATATGTCGGGTGAACAATCTCATAATCTCCGCGCTTAATGTCAATAAATCGTTTCATTTTGTTGACGTAATGAAAGACTCCCTGACTCAGTTTCGACATTTTGTGAAGCCCGAATCTTTCAGCAAAATAATAATTGTGATTGTGTATGCAGGATAAATTCACTTCAGCACCCAGAGCCGGAAGCCTTGAAGAAATCTCGTATATGTAGCGAGAGATTCCCCCGAACTTTTGACCCAGCATAATCTGATAGTCATAATATATTCGCATATTACATTACCACTAATTCACCGTGCAAAGCTCCAGCCCTGCTTATCGCCTGTAATATTTCGATAATATCTCTCGGCTTAGCCCCAAGCGAGTTTAACACCCTCACCATGTCCCTTACCGTAGTAGTTGCCGGCATAGCTATCATGCTTCCGCCTTCCTCTTCGGCCGTAATATCTGTCCTGTTCGTAACAACTGTAGTTCCTCCGCTTAGGCTCTCAGGCTGGACGACCGTAGCAGTATCGCCCACAGTAACAACGAGATTCCCATGAGCCACGCCGACCGCAGAAATTCTCACGTTACCGCCCATAACTACTGTACCGTTGCGCTCATTAACGGCGACTTTCGCGGGGGTATCTGGCTCAATCTCAATTCCGCCCATGTTCGCAAGAAAAGCCGTAGGTGCCTGAACGTATTGTCCGGGCAAATTTATCTCAACCCTTCCTGCGTCAACAGCATACGCAACGACTCCGTATGTACGGTTGATAGCGTCCGCGATTCTCTGTGCTGTAGTGAAGTCCGGCTGTCTCAGCAACAACGCTACCTGACCGCCCGCTGTGTAATCTGTAGGGACTTCCCTTTCAACGATTGCGCCTCCGGGGATTCTTCCTGCTGTAGGAATGTTCTGGGTACGTGAGGCCGCTGCGCCCTGAGCAGAGCTTCCACCGACAACAACTGGCCCTTGTGCTACAGCGTAGACTTGACCGTCAGCCGCCCTCAAAGGAGACTGAACGAGGACTCCCCCTTGAAGGTTCGAGGCGTTACCCATTGTGTTGACGTTGACATCTATCGTCTGACCCGGCCTAACGTAAGGCGGAAGATTTGCCGTCAACGC
>JAFSLR010000276.1 GCA_017448375.1 Synergistaceae bacterium
CTCGAAGGGTTCACGGCTTTGTCGGTCGAAATCATTACCATTCTTTGAGCGTTGAATCTCCCTGCACACCTCGCTATTGTCCTTGTGCCTAAGTCATTAACCCTCATGGCCTCGCGCGGGCAAAATTCCATTAACGGAACGTGCTTATGTGCTGCTGCATGGAAGATTACCTGCGGTTTGTGCTTGCTGAAAATATCCTGTATTGCTGTCTCGTCTGCTACATCTGCGATTACGGGGTGAACGGGGATTTTCACGCCCTCACGGTTAAGCGACTCCATCAGCAAATATATTGACTGTTCACCGTGTCCAAGCACTACAACTTCTGACGGCTCATTATGCAATACCTGCCGGACTATCTCACTGCCTATTGAGCCTCCAGCACCCGTAACGATTACCCGTTTTTCTTTGACGTAATTCATTGAGGCTTCAAGGCTGATTCTTACGGGTTCGCGGCCTAAAAGGTCTTCAAGTTTCACCTGACGGAGTACTGATACTGAGACTTTGCCCCCTGCTAATTCTTTGAGGCTTGGAAGTATTCTGACTTTCACGTTAAGGGGGGCTAATATGTCGTAGATTTCGCGTCTCTTTCCACCGCTTACTGACGGTATAGCAATCAGCACAACTTTAATATCTTCACGCCTGACTATTTTCTCCAAGTCTGAAATTTTCCCGAAAACTCTAAGCCCCGAAATCTGTCGGCCAGTTTTCCTCTCGTCATCATCAACGAAACCTACAGGGAATAATTCCGACTCACCGCGCATTAAATCACGTGCGAGAATTGCTCCCGCTTCACCGGCACCGGCTATAAGGGTACGTAATCTTTCTGGGTTTTTGTGAACGTGGATTGATTTTGCCATTCGCCATGAAAATCTCAGTCCCCCGCAAAGGAATAATCCTGCAAAGAATGATATTGCGAACGATGTACGGGGAAATACTGCGAGTTTCAATACGCTGTTTATGAGTAGGAACGCCAGAACCGCTACGATATAAGCCCATATGAACTGCGTGTAATCCTCAGTGCCCGCGTGAGTCCACATAGTTCGGTACTGCCCCGAAAGCCAGAATACTATCACGCACACAAACGGAAGAGCGAGTCCGATAATCAGCCAGTCTTCAACATATCGCGGGATAATTATTCCGAGCCTTATAGCGTAGCCGAGATATACAGCCAATGACAACAGCGCGAAATCGACAAATGCGACAAATAAACCGTGCTTTGAGATTCTTCGCAAGAAGTCCTGCATGATGTTTAGAGTATTAATTTCTTTCCTGCGTTGTTTGCTCCGATTCGGTCTAACTCGTTAAGCACTCCTGCCGGGGCGGTTTCAATACGGGGCTTATTCTGTTTTTCGGCGGCTTCCTGAAGTCGTTTCTGCAATTCCTCGATTGAGCGTTTAATCTCTTTTGCATCGCCCTTAATCCAGAGCATGAGATTATCTGCGGCGGCTTTGAGGGTCTTTTCATCGGGCATGGATTTTATCATTCCCAGTTCAAGAAGGATTTTATTTTCCTCGCGTATCGCTTCGAGTGCGTCATTCTCATTGAAGAGTCCCTTGCGGTATAACATTCTGAACATTACGTTGAAACGGCTCTTCTGATTTTCGCTGTCGAGTGCGAGTTCTTCAACACGTGATACTAACATTCCGAGTAATTCGTCAAGTCCTATCTGCATAGGCATAATGTAAATTTCTCCTTTGCGTGTAAATATGAGTAATGCTGAAATTATAGCGCATTGAACAAATTTTGCGTTTCATGTTAAAGTTACACAAAAATATTACGTAAACTTGAAAGGGTTTATCATCATGAGTGAAGAATGTTTAATCTGCGGTGCAAACCTCGTGTATTCAGAACACGCCGTAACAATGGAATGCTCCGTCTGCCACAAAAAAGAAGATAGCCGGACTAAATGTTCAAACGGTCATTATGTCTGCAATGAATGCCACATGGCCGGGCTTGATACAATAATGAATATATGCCTTAAATCATCATCAAAAAATCCCGCCGAAATCCTCGAAGAAATGATGTCGCTTCCTTTCTGCCACATGCACGGCCCTGAACATCACGTCATGACAGGCGCGGCACTCCTCACAGCTTACAGGAACGCAGGAGGAAATCTCAATCTCTCAGACTCTCTCGCAGAAATCATCAGCAGAGGCAAAGAAGTCCCCGGCGGATCGTGCGGTTATTGGGGGGCGTGCGGTGCGGGGATAAGCACGGGGATATTCATCTCCATAATATCGGGGGCTGACCCTTTGAGCGTTGAACCTTTCAGGCTCTCTCACCTAATGACCGCAAAATCCCTTAATGCTATAGGGACAATCGGCGGCCCAAGATGCTGCAAGCGCGATTCATTCCTTGCGATATTGGCGGCGGTTGATTTTGTCCGTGATAATTTCGGCGTTGAGATGATGAGGCCGGAAATTTCCTGCAAATATTCATCCCTCAACAATCAGTGCATAGGCATTCGCTGCCCGTTCAGGAAATCATGAGCGTATCACTTTACCGCAAATACAGACCCCAGAATTTCGCGGGGATTATCGGACAGCCGGCAGCCGTAAGCGTTCTGACAAACTCAATCGCAAAAGGCAAAGTCGGCCATGCGTATTTATTCTCAGGCTCAAGGGGCTGCGGGAAAACTTCAGCCGCTAGAATCTTCGCAAAATCTCTGAACTGTTCAGACCGTCAGGGATTCGAGCCTTGCGGGAAATGCTCTAACTGCACCCAGATTACAGCGGGGGACTCTCTTGACGTTATAGAGATTGACGGAGCCTCAAACAACGGGGTCGACAGTATTCGCGGCCTCAAAGAGAATGTAGCCCTTTCACCGTTCAATTCACGCTACAAAATATATATCATTGATGAAGTTCACATGTTGTCGCAGGGAGCATTCAACGCTTTATTGAAGACTCTCGAAGAGCCGCCCGAACACGTAATATTTATCATGGCCACGACTGAGCCTCACAAAGTCCCCGTAACAATACGCTCAAGATGTCAGCACATACCCTTTCACAGCATAACGCCCGATGATATATATTCGAGGCTTGAATACGTCTGCAAGAATGAGAACATTACCGCCGAACCTGAAGCACTACGGGAAATTTCGAGGCAGGCTGACGGGGCTTTAAGGGACGCACTCTCACTCCTAGAACAGGCAGCAGCTTCGGGAGACGTAACACTCAAAAACACTGAGGCGATTTTCGGGGCAGGCAGCCGACCTTCATTCGAGAGATGGATTACTGGTTTACGTGAGAATCCTGAAGGAGCTTATTCGGGACTCAAAGCTATTTTCAGTTCGGGAGCGTCAAGCGTTAGAGTTTTTGAGGAATTATTCTCGTTAGTCCGTGATTTGTGGCTCGTCTCGAAATGGAAGAATATTGCCGACTCTCTTGAAGCCTCCGAGCCTGAGAAAAAATTTCTTCTCGATGAGTCATCAAAATGGAAATCTGGAGAGTTACATTACCTTCTCAAAAATATACTCAGGATTCTTACTGAGGCACGTTTGGGGACTAGGACAGATATACTTCTGGGAATGTTCATGTTAAGCCTTGAACGTGAAGAGCCTTTGCCCGTTCCGAAACGCGAGTCATCAGGATTCATTCAGCCGTCAAGAATTATGACTCCCGAAACCGTTGCTCCCTCTTCAACTCCGAATGCTGTAACCTCAACCGCAATTCCTGTAATGCCGTCTCAGCCTGAAGACCCGTTACTCAAAAAGAGAATACTTGAGACCGCTCATGACGAAAATTTTACGGTTTACTGTGCTTTACTTGACGCTAGAGTTTACGCTAAGGGAAATGATTTAGTCCTCGATATGATTTACCGTTACTGCTACGAAGTTTTGAGGGTTGAACGTTACGCCGCTGAACTGGCCGGAATGTTTTCGGATTATGGGAATGTGATTCTTAGGTTCGGACTGAGCGAGCATATTTGCCGGAAAGATATACCCGTTGTTACGGAGACTCCGCAGAAAACTACGCGATCCCGTAAATCTGATACAATCACTGCTGAAACGTTGCCGCCGATTTCGGAGGAAAGTACGCAGACCAGTCCGGCGGATTCGGACTCGCAGTCATCAAAGCAAACGCCTTCAGCATTCGGGGAATTATTGCGAAACTTGAGGGGAATGGGATTTAATCCCGAAATAATTTCAGTGAAGCACAATGACATAGAAGAATCTGATTCCGAAATGGACGAAACAACCGAAGATTTATCACCTGAAGATGACGACTGATTAGCGAGTGAAGAGATGATGAGATTACGCTTTGAACTCTGTATGCTCAGCGTAAATTCTCTGCAACAATCTCACGAAATCCGCAACGCTCTTCCTTTTATCGCCTGAATGTGTGCACAACACGCAGGTGATTTTTTCCGGGCAGTCGAAAAGTGTCCATGAAAATTCGC
>JAFSLR010000277.1 GCA_017448375.1 Synergistaceae bacterium
AATTTCCCGTCCCTCTCAACCGCCGTAATCACTGCCGGCGAAATCGGAGCATAGAACACAGCCCCGCACTTTTCGCACTCTCTCCCGAAATCGTTATCGTGTGGAATGATTTTCCCCCCGCACCGTGAGCAGTAATTCGCATTCCTGAACCACTCGCAGAATTGCAACGCCCCCGACGCTTCACTGAACGCCTTATCCCCGGCAACGTGCCACAAATCCCGCAAGCCTATGAGCTTTTCACCGTCAGCAAAATTCATCGGCTCTTCAATCTCGCACCATTCAGGAAGATTCCCCCAAACGCCCGGCAGTTTCCGCGAATCACGAATCACATTCAGCCCCGTAAAATCATTGTCATCAAAATTATATTTCCCTTCCCGAATCATTATCCTGTTACCGCAGAATATCATCATAAGTTATTCAGCTCCTTTTGTGCCGTATAATATACCTCAAAAAATCTCAGGTGATTATATGCTCACTATAACAGCCGCCGGAAAATCTCCGAATGACGCAGTGAATACCGTTAAGAATGCCGTAAGCAGTTCAACAGATTCACTCAGAGTTTTAATAGACAGCCCTTCTCAGGCAGAAGCGGTGAAGAAATTTCTTGAGTCTCAAAATTTTTCCGTTGTCCCAGAAGATGATGACGGTACATTGTATCTCACAGCCTCAAAAATTCCCGTTAGGACTCTCACCAAGAATCCTGCAGTGAAAACGTCCGCCGCAAATCCAAAGTCCCAAGAATCGCCCGGCACTACAGGAATCATAATCTCGCTCCGAAACAAGGACATAAATTCGTCATTCCTCAAAAAATTTCTCTTGTCTCTCCTCAAAGTTAAGGCAAAACCGAATGTTATCGCCCTTCTTGACTCAGCCGTTAAGATTTCCGCGTATAATTCGCCGTTGTGCCTGATTCTCAAGAAACTTGAAACGGAAGGAGTACAGATATTAATCTCTGAGTCATGCGCTGACAGGCTCGGAGTAACTGAGGCCGCCGGAGCTGGAGTCATTGCTGACATGGCCGAAATCCTTGACGAAATATTTTCATGCAGTAAGATTGTCAGCATTTAGCTTAAAAGGAGGAATTATTTTGCCTTACAAACTGGGAGAAGTATTAATCCCACGTGAGAAAATTGCAGAAAGAGTCAAAGCTCTTGCCGGAGAAATTTCGCGCAACGCTGAGAGGGACAAGCCGCTTGTTATTGTTGGGATTTTGACGGGGGCGGCATTTTTCCTTACGGATCTTGTGAGGGAACTCCCCGAAGATTTAGACGTGAGAGTCGATTTCATGTCGGTGGCATCATACGGGGACGGCACGAAGACGAGCGGGGTTGTGAGAATCTTCCACGACCTTAAGACTAACATTGAGGGTAAGAATGTTATTGTCGTTGAGGATATTGTTGACTCGGGGCTTACGCTGTCGCACCTTCTCGGACTCCTTAAAGGGAGGAATCCTTCAAGCCTGAAAGTATGCGTGCTCCTAGACAAGAAAGAACGCCGAAAGACTGAAGTCAAAGTGGATTACTGCGGTTTCAGCATTGAGGATAAATTTGTTGTGGGATACGGTCTTGACTGTGCTGGAATGTGGCGGCATCTCAAGGACATTAAGTATGTGATTGAGGATTAAGAGGCGTTACAGAGACACAAAAATATTTTCCCGGTATTTATCGTTAAGTGCCGGGGATTTTTTATGCGCTCATTTTTGAAAGTTTTTATTTTCCGCAAGCTGTTATAATTTACAGAATTTTAGTCTGGAGGTCATATATAAAAATGTCAGACACAAATCGCGAAACATTAGCAAGCCGACTCGGATTCATATTCCTGTCGGCAGGTTGTGCAATCGGACTCGGAAATGTATGGCGTTTCCCGTTCATCACAGGCCAGTACGGCGGGGCAGCATTCGTCCTGATGTACATAATCTTCCTTCTGATTCTCGCAATGCCCATAATGGTTATGGAGTTCGCAGTCGGAAGGGCATCGGGCAGGAGCGTTGCACAGTCATTCACGGTATTACGCCCTGAGCATAAAATCTGGTCATTATGGGGCTATATTGCGTGGGCAGGAAATTATATCCTCATGATGTTCTACACTGTCGTAAACGGCTGGATGATTTCCTACACGTACTACTCCTACACGGGCAAACTTGACGGCCTTTCACCTGAAGCAGTAGGTTCATTCTTCGGGAATTTGCTCGCTAATCCCTATGAGCTTACGTTCTGGATGGCGGTTGTAATAATATTCGGCGCGTTAGTATGCTGGGCAGGGCTTCAGAACGGTGTCGAGAGCATAACGAAAATCATGATGTGCGGACTCCTTCTCCTCATGATAATTCTTGCGGGAAGATCCATAACTCTTGAAGGCTCAGGCGAGGGACTGAAATTCTACCTTCAGCCGGACTTCAGCAAACTTTTTGTTGACGATGCCGGAAACGCCTCATACGCGCGGTTAGGCGAGACGGTATACGCGGCATTAGGTCAGGCATTCTTCACGCTGAGTATTGGTATAGGGTCGATGGCGATTTTCGGCAGCTACTTGAAGCGCGACCGTACATTATTCGGTGAGAGCATTATTATCACGGGGCTTGATACGTTTGTTGCACTCATGGCCGGATTGATTATCTTCCCTGCGTGCTTTGCGTTTGGGATTAAGCCTGACGCGGGCCCGGGGTTAATCTTCGTTACGTTGCCGAACATGTTCAACCAAATGCCCGGCGGAAGAATCTGGGGAGCATTATTCTTCCTGTTCCTGAGCTTTGCTGCGCTCTCAACGGTTATTGCGGTGTTTGAGAATATAGTCGCGTGCTACATGGACAAATTCGGAATGTCAAGGCACAAGGCAGTTTTCGCAATGGCAGCAACGATGATGGTGTTATCAATTCCGTGTGCTTTGGGCTTCAATGTGTGGTCAGGTTTCCAGCCTCTTGGGCCGGGAACGGGAGTTCTTGACCTTGAGGACTTCATCGTAAGCAACAACCTTCTTCCTGTCGGTGCACTTGTGTATCTTCTTTTCTGCGTAACAAAATACGGCTGGGGCTGGGATAACTTCATTGCTGAGGCTAACACTGGCGCGGGCGTTAAGTTCCCGAAATTTCTGC
>JAFSLR010000033.1 GCA_017448375.1 Synergistaceae bacterium
AACCCTTCATTCGCTTGTAACGGGAAATCGTATCACATGCCAGCGTTGTATATGCGTGGCCTATGTGGGGTTTGTCGTTGACGTAATATATTGGGGTCGTGATATAGAATCGTTTTTCGCCTTCCATTAAAGAGCCTTCTTTCAAGATTGATTTTTTCAGCAAAATATAACACATTCTTACTTGAAACAACAAAACTTGATGATAAATAATGAAGTATGTAAAGTTTTGCACTATAATATTAACGTTCCCAAGAATCATGTTAGGAGCTATAGCTAACGGTCGAAATAGTGTAATCTAACTCTAAGATATATTTAATCTATGTTTTTGAGAGGAGATTTCTTTATGCCTGAGATAAAAGTCATTGAGAGTCCAGAACTTTCAAATCCAGTATGATAAGCGTTATGTTGTGATTGACAAAGAAACTGGAGCAGTATTGGACGATGCGCAGGGATACGGTTACAAGAGTGCACAAAAGGCTCATGCTGCTTATAGTTACAAAACAAGAGACAGAAGCAAGGATGCCGAAAAACTCACAAAGAAAAGACACATCATTAAATGGCTGAAGGAAAATAAAACTTTCGCAAGTTTACTGGAAGATGCCGAATGGTATTCAGTCAAAGAAACCGATGAGCAAATAAATGCCGCTTTCGTCAAGAAACTACTTAAAGAAAATAATCTTGAGCCGGATTTTACAGCGGGTGAGTTATTAAGGGTATGGCGCAGTAAGTGGAAATAAGGCAGTAATAAAAAACTATTAGCAACACTTCCGTAATATTGAAAGTTCGCGGAAGGAATTTTCTGTGCGTTCTCAAAATTTAACATTCCTGTGTAAGATTACGTTATATAACTATTAATGAATAAGTAAAATTACGCTACCCCCCCGATTTTGTGCATAATAAACACATTCACAAAAATTTGGAGGTTTTATAGCTCATGAATGAAGAGCAGAATAACAAGTGCCACGTGATTATTCACACAGCAACGGCTTCAGCTTCGGCAATAGCAGCAGGATTAGCGCAAATTCCCGGTTCAGACACAATACCAATTACGGCAATACAAATTACGATGATTATCAGCTTAGGCGGGGTATTCGGTCGGGATATAGCGAAGTCAGCTGCGGAAAGTATTCTTGCTGGAGCGGCAGCGTCAATCGGAGGACGAACTGTATCACAATTTCTCGTGGGATGGATTCCGGGATTCGGCAACGCATTTAACGCAGCAATAGCAGCATCAATCACTGAAGGTATAGGCTGGTATGTAGCTAATGATTTTGCAAACGACGTAGAGAGGACAGCAACGAAGTCAATGCATTTAAGCAGCGGTCAGCTCATAATGTGTGTTATATTTTCCATAGTGCTTGCTATCGTATGTATGTTGGCCGATGTCGGACTGGAGAAATTCACGGTTCACTTCAAGATATGGGGAGCTGTGTCGGGAATCATTCTTGCGGTTTCACTTAACGCGGTAATTTTTATCATGTGCAGCAATAGAGGCTGGAATCGTCAAAGCTGGGCTATAATGCCATACTCGAATTATTTGGCGGTCGTGATTAATATTGTCTGTGCACTAGTGATAAACACAGGAAAAGACGTTCACAGCTGGGATGAAACTATTGTAGAATTTTTCAGGACTCCTCTTCTTAACTGGGGACTCGTAATCATTGCTGTGTTATGGTGGTTCAAAGTTGACAGAAGGTTTCGTGATGAATGGAGTTTGTAACCACACAAAAAACGGGCAGAATCTCACAGACTCCGCCCGCCGAATTTCTTACGCCTTCTCTAAATCGTCAGCAAGTACCTTCGTCAATGACGGGTCAAACGACAATGAAACTCTTTCGCCCTCATCCCAAATCTTTTTGACATCTGGGTTATCTATCTGAACAAGAACATTCCCCAAGTCAGTTTTAACCCAAGTCTCTACGCTGTTTCCGAGATAGATATTCGCCGTAACTATTCCGTTCTCGACTCCCGCTCCCGGTTCACCCACCGAAAGCGACTCCGGCCTCGCCATCACTAACGCTTTATCTCCGGCCTTTAAGGTTTTCGCCCATCTCGGAGCCGTGAACTTCTGCCCGCGAATCTCAACGTGGCACCCGTCATCAATCCCCTTAACCACGCACGGGAAAAACGCAACCTTCCCCACGAAACCCGCAACAAACGTATCAACGGGATCTCTGTATATGTCGCTAGGAGTCCCGATCTGTATTATGTGGCCGAGCTTCATTACGATTATTCGGTCGGAAAGGCTCATTGCCTCAACTCGGTCATGCGTTACATACATTGCGGTTATTCCGAGTGATTTTTGCAGTCTGCGAATCTCAACTCTCATCTGCTCCCTCAAAAGTGCGTCAAGGTTGCTCAACGGCTCATCAAGCAGCAACACTGACGGCTCAACGATTAGGCTTCTTGCGAGCGCGACTCTCTGCTGCTGTCCACCCGACAAACGAGACGGCGGACGCTTCCCCATCTGCCCAAGCCCGACCATCTCAAGAAATTTCTGCACCTTCGCGTCAATCTCATTCTGAGGAACTTTGCGCAATTTCAATCCGTAGCCGACATTATCCGCAACATTCATGTGGGGGAACAAGCCGTAACTCTGGAATACCATTGCTGTATCGCGCTTATTGGGCGGAGTGTTCGTTACGTCGTTATCGCCTATCATGATTTTTCCCGATGTAGGCTGCTCAAATCCCGATAACATTCGCAGGATTGTTGACTTCCCGCAACCTGAAGGCCCAAGAAGTGTTACGAGTTCGCCCGGCTCAAGTTTGAATGATACTCCCGCTACCGCTGCTACGTCTTGCCCTGACTGAGGATCGCGGAATATCTTTTTTATGTTCTCAAAGGTTACTGATTTGCTTGCCAATTTTCATTTCTCCTTTCTCATCACGTTTAGCGCAGCGCAACTATGTTACATTTTTCATCAGGTTAGTATTCTCGCGCACAAGCAGTCTCATTATCCCGAACGCACCGAACACAATTATGATTAATACGGTTGAAAGCACACTCGCTAATCCGAATCTCAGGTTTTCAGAGAAATTATAGATTAGCACCGTTATGTGATACCATTTCGCCGAGATGAGGAATATTACCGCGCTAACCGCCGTCATCGAACGCACAAACGTATACGACAAGCTCGACAGGAACGCCGGACGCACTAACGGTAACACGATTGTCCTGAACACTGTAGCCTGATCTGCTCCCAAATCCGTAGCAGCTTCTTCTATTGACGGGTCAATCTGCCTCAATGACGCTATACCGCCCTCAATGCCTACAGGAAGTTCCCTGATTACGTAGTTGATGATGATTATTGCGGCTGTTCCCACGAGGATTATTGGCGCGTGGTTGAACGCAAGTATGTAGCTTATTCCCAGCAACGTCCCGGGAAGCGCGAAAGGTGTCATCAATAACATCTCAAGCAGCTTTTTGCCGTGAAATTTCCGTCTTACGATTAGGAGTGCCGCTATCATTGCGATAATTCCAGCGATAGGAGTTGCGATTGCCGCAAGCGTAACCGTGTCGAAAAGTGCATCTGTTGACCGCGTTATTGCCTCTGTGATGTTCTCAAGGCTGAACGTGTAATCGATTCCCCAGTTCTTGACGAAACAGCCCGCGAAGATTGTCCCGTAAAGCATTACGAGGAAGATTATTATCACGAAAATGATTCCCGTTAATACCCTTCGCACAGCCGGAGTCGTTAATTCCGTGATACGCCCTGAAGGTTTGCCCGTTACGGTTACATATGAACGTTTAGCGACCCAGAATCTTTGCGCAAGGAACGCCGTTAATGTCGGCAGTAACAGCAGTATCGACAGCGCAGCACCGTAGCCGAGTCTGTTCATGCCTGTAACTTCAATATAGCTTTCGAGCGATAATACCTTCAAATCGCCCGCCAATAATAACGGGTTCGCAAAGTCAGCAAGTGATGTTGTGAAAACGAGAAGCCACGCGCTTAATATTCCTGGAATGGCAAGCGGGAATGTAATTTTGCTGAACGTCTGAAAACGGCTTGCCGAAAGATTCAATGATGCCTCCTCAAACGTTGAGTCTATCGCCTGCAATACTCCTCCCAATGTCAGGAACGCAATCGGAAACATTCCCATTGTCTGAACGAGTACGAGTCCCGGCAAACCGTATATCGAGAAGTCAAGCCCTATAACCCTTAGCCAGCGCGTAATGAGTCCGTTGTTCCCGAACAATAATATTATTGAAAGGGTCAGCGAAAACGGAGGCGATATTACGGGAAGGACTCCCATTGTTGAAATGAGTTTCTTGCACGGCGCGTTTGTCCTCGAAACCACGAACGCAAAGAGAAATCCCACAATCGTTGAGAATGTTGCAGTCCAGCACCCTAGCTTGAGACTTCCCCATAATGCTGACATGTAGCCCTCTGACTGTAATATAGTCTTCCATGTTGCGAGGGAGAATTTTCCGTTCTCAAGGAATGAGAGTCTCAACGCCTCAAACAGCGGGTAAGCTACAAATATCAATGTCATTATGAACAGTCCGGCGAGCGCAAATCCGACAATGGGATCACGGCTCATCATCAACTGCCATATAACGACCGCGAAAAGTACGAACGCGCAGAAAAACAGAGTATTCAACATTCGCATGAAATTCTGTTCGCCGTCAGTGCTGAATGAGAACACTAACGCCCCTTCGACATCATGAGTCTTAATGTCAACGGCTGGTGCGAAAAATAACGCTTGTTCCTCCTTTGCGCCTACGGTCCAGTTTTTTACGCTCCTGTAAATTTCCTCATACGCGGCGTTGTCGAAACCTTTTGCGAACTCAGGGTCAATCGCTGACTCTTCGGTGAGCTTAGCGAGTTCGGGGTCTCCTTTGGGTGTTGACGTTAGCTTTTCGCCGGGCATTGGGATTTCGGGAACGTAAGCGACTCTGTAGGTGTTAGACTCTTCGGCGAGTCTCTTGAGCCATTCTGTAACCTCGTCATCTCCTGAAGGGTAGCCCGCTGCTACTGTTTCAACCGTCCGAATCTGTGAAGCTCTTGACTGCTTTATGAACTCATCACTGACGCTTGAATAAATCCAGTAACCGACAAGCACAACAAACAGAAGGGTAACGATGAAGTTTATTATTCGCTTGTTCAAGTTTCCATACCTCCTTTGCACAAAATAAAGCCCCCTGAGAATAACCCTCTCCCTGCGGGTGTCCCCCTTAGCTTAGGGGGGATTATGGGGGGTAATCCTCATAGAGGGGCAATACGTTACATTACTTTTCGGGTGCGGTTGTGATTTCCTTGTTCCAGCGTTCAAGGAGACGTTCTTTGTTGGCCGCGTCCCACTGGTCATCCTGATTAACGAGATTCATTGTTGCGAGCGAAAATCCCGTGTCAGTCGGCGTAGCTTTGTCCGATAACGGAATGACGTACCACTTCGCTATTATGTCCATAGCCTTCTGACCCAATACCCAGTCATAGAGCTTCTTTGCGTTGAGGGAATCCGGGCCGCCTTTAAGGATTGACATTGACGCGGTCTCAAATCCTGTGCCGTCAGACGGAATCGCAATCTCAATCTTTGCCCCTTCGCGCTGTAGTTTAATCTGGTCATGAAGGTAGCCGATTGCTATCGGGATTTCACCGAGTGCGCATGATTTTCCGGGTGCTGAACCTGAGCGCGTGAACTGTTCGACCGATTTCGCAAGCTCCTTGAAGTACGCAAACGCTTTGTCCTCGTCCCCGTTGAAAATCCTTATGACCGTCGTAATCATATTGTAGGCCGTTCCCGATGTGCTTGGGTGAGCGACTCTGACTTTCTTTGCGTACTCAGGCTTTAAGAGATCAGCCCAGCTCTTCGGCATGTCAAGCCCTAACTCTTTAGCGCGTTCGGTGTTCATGCAGAATGCTATCGGCCCGACATAGAGTCCCGTCCAATAATTTTCGGGGTCTCTGTATTTCGCCGGAATGCTCCCCGCTGCCCTCGAACGGTAAGGTGTCGAAAGCCCGCGTAATTTCGCCTCAATATGCTGAGTACCGACTCCGCCAACCCAGATTGAAGCCTGCGGATTTGCCCTTTCAGCCTCAAGACGCGCTATTGCCTCACCGCCTGAGAGCCTCACCCATTCGACTTTGATTCCCGTATCGGCCTCGAATGCGTCAAATAACGCTTTGGCTAACGGTTCTTCCATTGTCGTGTACGCTTTGACCGACTCGGCAGCTGAAGCCATGACCGAAAATGCCATGACCATAACAAGAGCTAACATAAATTTCTTCATGCTGTGAAGCCTCCTGTAAAGTTAAATTTTTTGGAACTTTGATTAATTTTGTGATGTCTGATATTTTAATCGTTAATTGCGAATTGATACTCAGTATTTCTATCACCCCTCTGAATGCGTTATAATGCCCTTAACACATGCGAGGTGAAAAATTTTAATGCCGCTCTCTGATTCTGACTTCTGCCTTTTATGCCGCAACGGACTTTATGATGAAATCAAATCCGCACTTGATGACGGTGCTTTTGTGAATGCAGCTGTAAATCTTAATCCCAAAAATTTCATGGCCGTATTGAAATCGTTAATCTTGAGGAAAAATTATCATTCTACAACTCCCCTTATCGAGGCCGCCGCTAACAATCCAAGCTCGTCAATAATAGAATTGCTTTACGATTACGGAGCAGACCCCGACAAGCCTAATGACGCAGGAATTACTCCACTTGAGGCAGCATTAAGGGAAGGAAGAACGGGAAACGCTTTGGCTCTCCTCAGAGTATGCAGAGATGATGACGGTAACGGGAAAAACCGCGCTCTAATGTCAGCCGCAAAAGACGGAAATATTCCCGCCGTCCGTGAGTTGATACAGGCAGGTGCAGACCTTAACGCAAGAGATTCAGACGGCAATACAGCATTGATTCTCGCAGTCGTAAACAGGCACGTTAAAACCGCAAATATCATAATCGAGGCAGCCGGAGAAAGTATTAAACAGAAAGATGAAATACTCATTAAGGCAGTGAGCGCGTTAAAACCGAGCCAAAAATTAATCGAGAGGCTTTTAGACTGGGGAGCGAGCGCAAAAAGTGCTGTGAGTTACGCAAGAGAAAACCGCGCCTTAATGGGAAGCAGAATTTTACGCAGAATAATCACTGAAAGCAGGGGATAATATGACACCTGACGAGGCATGTTTATATCTTGGGATTTCACCTGATGACGAGGATTTAGACATTAACCGTATAAACCGTAATTACGAGACAAGAATATCAATATATGATCCTATACGGTTCGCGCCGGGAACACCTGAATATTCAGAAGCCCGAAGAATGCGAATGAACATTGAACAGGCATATGAATATCTCACTGAGGCATATTACGATTTGTACGGCCATGAAGAGAATGACGAAACCCCCGAATCCCCTCAGCCCGTAAGCAAGCACAGTAACAATATAATTCTGAAGCTCGCGCTCATAATGACAACAATAACTGCTTTGTGCCTTGCATATTTCCTTTACACGACTCATTCGCCGAAAAATGACCGTGATTATGACCGTGTACTCTCTGAGCTTGAAAGAATAAGAGCGAGAACGGATATTCCAGTTGTCCAGAATACGCCGCCCGATTACGCTGACCTTGTAGAAAAGGTAATGCCCGCAATAGTGATGATTAGGACTGACACTGGTACAGGAAGCGGATTCTTCGTGAGCTCAGCTGGGGACATTCTCACGAACTGGCACGTAATAAGGGACGCAGATTACATCACCGTAACGCCACAAGACGGCAGGAGCATGTCAGCAAGCCTCAAGGATT
>JAFSLR010000278.1 GCA_017448375.1 Synergistaceae bacterium
CATGGCCGGAAATGAGACAGTCTGCCCGTCATTGAATCTCCCTGTTCAATCTGGAAGCACGAGAATTTTGCGGTTGATGAACAGGAAATACACCCGCGAGGAATACATTGACAAAGTGAGAATGATACGCGAAAAGATTCCGGGCTTGGGACTGACTACAGATTTAATTGTGGGATTTCCGGGTGAAACTGAAGAAGATTTTTCCGACTCTATGAGCTTATTGCGTGAGATAAGATTTGACCTCGTTCACAGCGCAGCATATTCCGAACGTGAAGGGACTCCGGCTGCGAAAATGGAGGGAGCATTGCCCGTTGAAGTGAGATTGGAGAGGTTGAACCGCCTCAATGCCCTTCAGGACGCTATAACGCTTGAGATTAACGAGGCATTAACGGGTGAAACGTTCGAGATTTTAGCGGATGACTTTGCGCCCAAAGGTGAAGGACTCTTGCAGGGGCGTACACCTTCGGACAAGGTAGTGATCTTTGAGGGGGACGAGTCAATTCTCGGTCAGTTCGTGAAGGTGAGAATTACATCTGCTGAGGCGTGGTGCCTTCACGGTGAATTAGCCTGAGAATGTAATCAATATCAAGAGAGTCCGACAGAACGCGGGCTATCTCGTCAAAAGCGTAATCAATATCGGTGAGTGTGGAAACAGTTTCATGCTCACCGTAAATTTCAGCTCCTCTGCGTATGAGACTGTCTTCTTCTGGAATCTTAACGCCCTTAACGAACGGCACAACCCCCAAGACTTTAACGCCCGTGTAATTCTCCGTCCATTTCACAGCGTCATCGAACAACGAAATATCGCCCCTGAACATGTTATAGATTATCCCCTTGACGCGCTCTCTGTCATCGCCCAATAACGCGAGAGTCCCGACAACAGCCGCAAGAGAACCGCCCCTGTCAACATCAGCCACAAGCACAACAGGTACATTTGCTTCACGGGCAATTCTCATGTTGACGATTTCGGAGGCGTTGAGATTGATTTCGGCTGGACTTCCAGCACCCTCAATGATTACGGCCTCAAAGTTTCCGGCGATGTGCGCCAATGCCTGACGTACTGCGCTGATCCCCTCAGTCTGTGCGAAGTTCCTGTACTCCGACATTGAATGCGCAAAAGTTTTCCCGTTGAGGACGATTTCGGAAGAGCAATCATTACGGGGCTTGAGGAGTACAGGGTTCATGAATGCTTCGGGGGTGAGTCGGGCTGCCTGTGCTTGAACGGCCTGTGCTGATGCGATTTCGAGTCCGTCATGAGTTAGTGTTGAGTTTGTGCTCATGTTCTGGGACTTGAACGGGCAAACCTTAATCCCCATATTTGACAGGTGACGGCATAATCCTGTTGTGATGAAACTTTTACCTGCACCGCTTGATGTTCCTTGTATCATTAATCCGTTCACCTAAAATTCTCCCTTCATGGCCGCAATAAATCTCATATTATCCTCCGTACTTCTCGTCGCAACACGTATATATTTCCCCTCAAGACCCGCGAAATTCCTCGTGTGCCTCACAGCTATTCCCTTCGTCAGAAAACGCCGTATAACATCAACATCATCATCAACCTTAACGAGAAAATAATGTACGTCCGAGTCCATAACATCAAATCCCGCTTTCCTCAATCCGGCCATGAATATTGGAGTGTTCACGCGGTAAAAATCTCTCGTTCGCGCGTAAAATTCCCCGTCAGAAAGAAACCTCAACGCTAAATCCTGTGCGAAGGCATTAACGCTCCATGAGGGCATATGATTTTTGAGAGCTGAGATGATATTTCCGTCAGCAATGATATATCCTATTCTCGCTCCTGAAAGGTGAAAAATTTTCGTGAGTGAGCGCAGGATTATAACGTTGTGAAAATCTGTGAGCCTCTCAGGTCTTGCAGTCCTCAGAAAGTCTATATAAGCCTCGTCAATGATGAAAGTTGTTGAAGGATTATCGGCGATTGTGCGTGAAAGGTCAGGAATGAAACGGCCTGTAGGGTTATTGGGATTAGTGATTATGACATGGCCGAATTTCCCTGCGTCATTCAGCGTGAAAATGTCTGCTGCGTTCGTGAAAGCTCTTGAGTACTCGGTGTAACACGGCTGAAGTATGGCTGTGTCGTTCGGGAAGAGTCCTGCAAGAAGGAAGATAGCCTGATTGATTCCGTTCGTGAACAAGATTCTTGAGGGTGATATGTTTTCGCGGGCTGAAATGATTTCGCGCAGCCGGGTACAATCGGGGTCGGGGTAATTCGAGGCGAGAGTCTCAACATCAAGACTAAAATCCGGCCATGAAAGAATGTTAGTGTTAGTGCTGAAGTCGAGAATCTTTTCGGGCGGAATGAGGTTGAAAGCGCGGTATAAATTTTCGGGATTAGCACCGTGAGTTGTGATTTTCATGGGTATATTATAGCGCAAGCCGGGACTCGCGAATGAATCCCGGCCTGTAATGATTGTGTAATGCTTACTTCTTTACGGCGATTGCCGGGTGATAGATTGTGTTGGGGTTGAGCCAGACCGAGACGGAGATTTTTCGGTCTTCGGGGACGGCTGTAATCTCTTTCCCTGTGCTGTCGAAGAACTCTGCAATCTCATCATCATCTGACGGCTTCTCAGAGTTTGCGATGTAACTCAATTCCGCGCCCGCTGGAACGTCATCGCTCAATGTAACATCAAAGTCATACATTCCGGCCTCATCGCGTGAAACCGTACCGAGTTCTGCGACTATCACGTAGCCTTCAGGAACACCGGACTTCTGACTCTCAGTCTGCGAGTGATTATCCGTCTGCTGATTTTCCGTCTGAGTCTGATTCTCCGTGTTGTCCGTAACAGTCTGGTCTACGGCGTTATTGTCGGTGTTGTCGCTAGGAGTCTTATTGTCCGACTCGTTGTCGGTATTTTGGGACGGAGTCTCTTTTGCTGACTTCGGTATGTTGTTAATCTTGATGGTAAATGATTTCTTCACTTTCTTCACGGGATTCTCTGCGTAAACAGTGAACTTGAAGGATTTTGTCGTTTCCGTAACAGTCCCTGAAATTACGCCGTCATTGAGGCTGAGTCCTGCG
>JAFSLR010000279.1 GCA_017448375.1 Synergistaceae bacterium
CCTTAAAAGCTCGGCGCGTCTCATAGGTGCAATGGAACTCTCAAAGCAGGCAGCCTACCTTGAGGAATGCGGGAACAATAACGACACCGCAAGCATTTCGGATTTCACGCCGGACTTGCTCGACAATTACAGGAAGTGCCAGCAGAAATTATCACCGTTATACGCAGAGGATGACGACAAGGAAGAGATTTCACCCGAAAGACTCCATGAGGCATACGAGGCAATAAAGGAGTTCACCGAGATGTTCGACAGCGATTCGATAGACGGAATAATGGAAATGCTGAGAGGCTATAAGATTCCCGATAATGAATCAGAGTTATTCAACAAAATTGCAACTTGTGCTGACGCTGCCGACTGGGGCGGATTAGAAGAGGCATTGAAAACTATATAGGAGGAAAATAGATGAAGGAAAAAATTTTGTACGTGAGCGACCGGCCCTCAATGGGTGCGGATATGCTGATGAAAAGTTTAGGCGACTCGTTCGAGGTTATGAATGTGCGTTCAGGCGATGAAGTTAAACACGTTCCGGCTATCGTTATGGTGAATCTTGCGGGCTTTGAGGGTGCTGACAAGATAAGGAATCTCACAACCGCTAAAGTGTTTCTGCTTGGGAGTCAGGCTGAAATTGACGCTTCGGGCATTACGGGCGCAACAGGAATCGCAAAGCCCTTCAACGCTGCGGAAGTCAAATCGAAACTGTTATCGCTCTCAGGGAACACGGGCGAAATTCAGCGGACAATATTGCTTGTTGATGATGACGCTGTGATGATTAGGACATTGCGCGAGGGACTCAGCACAAGCTATAAGGTACTCCCTGCAAATTCGGGGGCTAATGCGCTGAAGATTCTTTCGAGGGCTAAACCTGATTTGATCCTTCTGGATTACGAGATGCCGGAGATGAACGGCCCGCAGGTATTGGAGGCATTGAGGGCGAATGATGAGACGGCGAAAATCCCCGTGATGTTCCTGACAGCGAAGAGCGACTCCGAGAGCATAGCGAAGATTGATGCGCTCAAGACTCAGGGTCATATGATGAAGACATCACCGTTACGCGAAATAAAGAACATGATACAGAAATTTTTTGCATAAAATATTCCCCCCAAGCCGTGAAAAGCCGGGGGATTTTTTTTGCGTGACAAAAATTACTCTTCAATATTGAGTGAGACTATTGACCATGTATTTTTACCGTTGTACTTGTAGGGCTTGGCTGTTGCTGTGAAGTTCGCGCCCCTTTCGTCTTCATGGTCGGCGTAATACGTATAGCCCCGCATTACCACGAGTCCTCCGCGATTCCGTGCGTCCGTAACAACTGCCTGTAATGACTCTCCGTCTGCACCCTCAAAGTGATAATACTGGCCGTCATAATACAGGAAATCACGCCCCTGTCTTATGCTGTCGTGCCTTATGCCCCTGTTGAAGTACTTCCTCACGGACTCGGCTACATGTTTCCCGTCAACAATCAGAGAACCGTAATCGCAGTTTTGCTGGCAATGTTTGATTCTCGTTTTGTAGTTGTTGACGTAGTTGTGCCATATCCCGAACCGTATTAACTCGCTGTTGGGAAGGTCGTCAACATCATCGAAATTGTACAGCCCCGTCTCCGTGAAGTTGCTGATAAACGTGCTCATTCTCTGAAGCTCCGATGGTGAAGCCGCGAATGCCATTGACACCGTAAGCACAACAGCAAATCCCGAAAGTATTGCAATCAAACGTTTCATGATGAAATTTCCTCCTTAAATTGTGGATTACCTGCTGCGTCTTTCAAGCCTTCTGAGTACGTGAGTTCCTCTGAGATGTTCATTCCTTCGGGCATAATCTAACGCTCTCATTCCGTCATTGTTCCGTACTCTTACGTTTGCGCCTGCGTCCATGAGGATATTTGCGGACTCTTCACAGCCGTGTATTGCGGCAATAATCAGAGATGTGCTGCCCTCATGATTTCTTGCGTTGATGTTTGCGCCGTTCCTCAGAAGGATTCGTACTACGTCAGCATTATTCCTTTCTGAGGCATACATTAACGCGCTCATTCCGTATTTGTTCCTGATGTTTATATCGGCTCCGGCTTCTATCAATTCTCTGACTTCTCTTGTGTTGCCGTAAACTGCCGCTAAAATCAGCCTTGTGTTACCGTTATTGTCCCTGAAGCTGTCAACATTTCCGCGCGGACTCCTGTGTGAATGCCTTGCGACGAATGACTCACGTGTTCCCGTTATTGCCGTAAGTTTGCTGCTGAAATCCTGAATTGCTCCGAACGCTGTTACTGCCGAAAGTACTACTAATATTGCTGCTGCTGTCAAACGTTTCATGAGTGATTCACCTTTCTTTTGATTACTTCACTCTTATTGTATCTTCAATGTCAAACATTGCTTCATTGTCATGCGGGCACATCAAAACAAGAAGGTACATTCCTTTTTTGGGAATTGATACACGTCCGAAACACTCAATGCCGTCCTCTGTGTATGTGAAGACGTTATAGTCCTCAATGTCTTCCATGTCATCTGAGCCGTACTGTTTAGCGATTTCCTGCGCAATGTCATCGAGTGATTTACCGCCCGTTGACTCAAGAATTATCTCCATAATCATGCGGCCTTTCGTCAGTGTAACTCTTGAGCCTTCATGATCAATGCTCCAGCCTTTTGGAACGTTGACGGTGAATTTCCCGAAATCCTTTACCGCTCCGAATGC
>JAFSLR010000280.1 GCA_017448375.1 Synergistaceae bacterium
ATGATTCTGTACTACATAATTTTCGGCCGTGTGAATATCAGCGGAATAATCGTATCAATAATCGCGTTCACTCTGACATTCGGGACATCGGTATACAGAATGCTTACGTTCGGGACGGGAGCTGTTGACCGCGGGCAGACTGAAGCGGCTTATGCTTTGGGCTTCACGGACATGCAGACGTTCTTCACGGTGATATTGCCTCAGGCGGCTCTGCACTTCATGCCGTCATTCAAGGAAGAAGTTACGATGCTCATCAAGTCCACATCAGTTGTGGGATATATAGCGGTGCAAGATCTCACGAAAATGGGCGACATTGTGAGGAGCAGGACATACGAGGCATTTTTCCCGCTTATAGCAGTTGCGGTGATATATTTCATTCTCGCTGGGATTCTGAATATCATCGTCAACATCATTCACACGAGAATTACGCCGTCAAAGAGAAAGCCTGAAGATATTTTGCGCGGTATCGACACAAGGGGGAATGAAAATCATGATTAGGCTTGAGCATGTCAGGAAAGTTTATCCGAATGTAACGCCGCTTTCAGATGTCAACGCTGAGATTAACGCCGGTGATGTAATATCGGTTATAGGGCCTTCAGGAACGGGGAAATCGACTCTCTTGCGGTGCATAAATATGCTTGAGCGTCCTGACGGGGGAAAAATATATTTCGGCGATGAGGAAATCACGAGTCCAAAGTGCAACATCTACAAGATACGTCAGAAAATGGGAATGGTGTTCCAGCAGTTTAACCTTTTCGGGAATTTGACGGTCATCGAAAATATTATGCTTGCACCCGTGAGGCTCAAAGGCGAGTCGAGGCAGTCAGCGTACGAAAACGGTATGAGACTCTTACGTCAAGTCGGGCTGCCTGAAAAATACCTGAATTACCCCGGCGAATTATCCGGCGGACAGAAACAGCGAATCGCAATAGCCCGTGCACTCGCAATGAATCCTGAAGTGATTCTCCTTGACGAACCTACAAGCGCGTTAGACCCCACAATGGTCGGCGAAGTTCAGGCGGTAATCCGTGAGCTTGCGCGTTCGGGAAAAACGATGATGATTGTTACCCACGAGATGAATTTTGCCCGTGCGATATGCAGCAGAGTGTTCTATCTTGATGACGGAGGAATTTACGAGGAAGGAACGCCCGAAGAGATTTTCACCAATCCCAAACGCGAAAAGACACGGAGATTCATACAGCGTCTTCATGTTGCGGAGTTCACGGTTAAGGACGGAGTCTTTGATTTTCCGGGGGCTGTGTCGGTGATTGATACGTTCTGCCGTAAAAATATGATCGGTGCAAAACAGGCGATGAAACTTCAGCTTGCGTTTGAGGAATTAATGCAGGGGATATTGCTTCAGTCCCACGAAATCAGGAACATTAACGCGGCAATCGAACATTCAGAGGAGAACGGCGAAATCTGCTTTGACGTGAGATATGACGGGCCTGTCATGGATCCTTCAGAGGGCGACAAAGTGTCATATGCTATGCTGAAGGCCGAGTCATCTGATATTCAGCACATGGCCGAAGAGTCAGACGGTTTCACGAACGCGGTAAAGATATTCATACGGTGAAGCGTGTAAAATATATGACATTCTGAACATGAAAGGAGTAACAACCAAACAATAATGGACAATATCATTCAGGAAATAACATCAGCACTTGACGCGAAAAACGGCGAGAACATCATCGCTCTTGACCTCAAAGACAAAGGCGGACTCGCTGACGCATTCGTACTCGTAACGGGAAATTCAGAGACTCACATGAAGACTCTCTCTGAGACAGCCGAAGAAGTTTTAGCGCGTTCTGGGAGAAAATGCCGGATTGAGGGCGAACACAGCCTCAACTGGAAACTCCTTGACGGCGGGGACGTAGTAGTTCACGTTTTCAGCCACAAGGGACGCGATTTCTACAGGCTCGAAAGACTCTGGGAGGAATGATTACGGGGGGACAGGGATTAGGGATTATCTTACACCCTGCCCCTTGTCCCTAAACATTTCCCGAATCAGCTTCAGCCTTGTACTTGCACTTAGCGCAGAATATCGTTGAGCCTTTGCGGTATAAATCCTCTCCGCATTCGGGGCACTTTTCACCCGCAGGACGATTCCACGCAATATAATCGCACTCAGGATAACGCGAACACCCATAAAACGTTCGGCCTTTCTTGCTTTTTCGCTGGACGATCTCGCCTTCTCCGCATTTCGGGCAGGTAACGCCTATCTTGCTGAGAATGGGACGGGTGTACTTGCACGACGGGTAATTCGAGCACGCTATGAACTCACCGAATCTTCCGCGCTTCTTCACTAAGTCGTGTCCGCAGTCCGGGCATAATTCCCCTATTGGTTCAGGTGCGGGCAATGGGACTTTGGGAGCGTCTTCGGCCTCGCTGAGAGTCGCGGAAAATTCCCCCCAGAACTCGCTCACAACATCAAGCCATTTCCTTGAAGCGTCTTCCACTTCGTCAAGCTCCTTCTCCATTTGAGCCGTGAATCCTGCGTCAACGATTGATGAAAGGTCTTTTCGGTTGAAATACTGCGCTAAAAACTCGTCAACCGTCATTCCCAGTGCTGTCGGGTAAAATCTCCGTTCCTCGTTCTTTTCGATATAACCGCGTGAGTCCAACGTTCCGGCGATAGTCGCATATGTTGAAGGCCGACCGACTCCGTTTTCCTCAAGAGTCTTGATTAATCCGGCCTCAGAATATCTTGCGGGCGGTTTCGTGAATCTCTTTTCGCTCTGAATGTCATTGAGAGTCAGAATTTCACCGCTGCTGATTGTCGCCAATTCGCTCCCTTTGAGATCGAGAGGCCATAATGCGCTCCAGCCGTCAAAAACAAGAGTCTCACCTTCCTGTCTCAGCGTAACTCTTCCTGTATCGGCTTTGAGGGTTGACTTTGCTGTGATAGCGGGGGTCATCTGGCTTGCGGTGAAACGTCTCCATATGAGCGTGTAGAGTTTGAGCTGTTCGGGAGTGAGAGTCCCTGCGAGTGATTCGGGTGTTAATGTTATGTCGGTCGGGCGGATTGCCTCGTGAGCGTCCTGAATTTTTGCCTTGCTTGACGCTCCGTAAACGTTTGGTTTTTCCGGAAGGTAATCCTTCTTGTAGTTTGCGGAAATGTATTCACGGCACATAGATATAGCTTCTTCTGAGATTCTGAGGCTGTCTGTACGCATGTATGTTATGAGTCCGATATGGCCGCGCCCGGGAACGTTCAAGCCTTCATAGAGAGCCTGAGCGATTCTCATAGTGTGAGCGGGGACAAAACTCAATTTCCTTGAGGCTTCCTGCTGAAGTGTGCTTGTCCTGAAAGGTGCAGGGGCTGAGTGTGAAGTGTTCTTTGATTTGAACTCCGTAACAGTAATCTCATTTGCTTTAATCTCGGCTATAATCTCATTTGCTTTTTCCTCAGTGTCAATGAGAAGAGGCAATGAACCTTTAAGCAGTGATTTCCCGTCAAGTTTGTAGGGTTTAAGCTCGTAATGTTTCCCGTTGTTTTCAGCAAAAGCCGTAATGACATAATACGGGTCAGGTATAAACGCTTGAATTTCGCGCTCACGTTCGCATATGAGATTGAGTGCTACGGACTGAACGCGCCCTGCCGACAAGCCGTAACGAATCTTCTTCCACAAGAGCGGGCTTAAAGTGTATCCTACGAGTCTGTCAAGTATTCTTCTAGCCTGCTGAGCGTCAACTTTATTCGTGTCAATATAATCTGGATTCTGAACAGCGAGCTTAACGGCGTTTTCGGTGATCTCATAGAATCTGACGCGGCATTTTTCGGCGAGATTGACTCCGAGAATTTCGGCCAAGTGCCATGCTATTGCTTCGCCTTCACGGTCTGGGTCTGAGGCGAGGAGGACGTTTTTAGCCTCTGACGCTAACTTGAGGAGCTCATTCTTGAGGGCTGCTTTGCCTTTGACGAGGATATATTCGGGTTCAAATCCGTGCTCAATGTCAATGGCCATTCTGCTTTTGGGAAGGTCTTTCATGTGTCCTTTGCTGGAACGAACTACATAACCTTTTCCGAGCATATTCGAGAGGGTAGCGGCTTTTGATGGGGACTCAACGATTATTAAAATCTTGCTGGCTGATGAAGTTTTGAGGGCTGAAGATTTTGACGTTGATTTTGAGCCGGACTTTTTTGTTTTTGATGACGATGAAGTTTTTGATGATGATGATTTAGTGCTGGCCTTTGCGGTTTTTGACGAAGAGGCAGATTTTGATGATGAAGTTTTTGATGACGTTGATTTAGCACTGGCCTTTACGGTTTTTGATGACGAGGCAGATTTTGATGATGTTGATTTAGCACTGGCCTTTACAGTTTTTGACGATGAGGCAGTTTTTGATGATGTTGATTTAGTGCTGGCCTTTACGGTTTTTGATGATGAATTACTTTCGGCCTTCTTAGTTTTCGCGGGGGCTTTCTTTTTCGGCGGTG
>JAFSLR010000281.1 GCA_017448375.1 Synergistaceae bacterium
CGCAAATGACTCTCAAAGATGAACGATACGCCCCAGCCCTGTTCAGTGAGTGAGATTACTGCGGGCATATTGTTTGTTGTGATTGAGTTCGCGAGATCTATTCCTGCCTGCTTGAGGTAATACCGTGAGATTTGACCCGTCCTTTGTTCCGGCGATAAGAGTATGAGCCTCTCATCACGTATTGCTGAGATGTCTATTCTTCCGTCAGCAGAAGAATCTTTCACGGCATGGTTACGGCATGTGCATATCAATAACTCTTCAGGCGCAAGAGTCTCATACTCCAAATGGGGATTAAGTTTGTGAGGCTTGCTGTAGAACGCTAAATCTATTTCCCCCTCAATCAATTTCGCGTCAATAACCGCGCTCGTTCCCTCAAAGATATTCACTTTCACATTAGGATATTTCCTGCTGAAAACTGGAAGCGTCTTCGGCAGCATGAAAGCACATCTCATATTAGGCATACCGATATTGAGGACTCCTACATCGCGTTTTATGATGTCGGAAAGTTCAGCGTCAAGGCTCGATTGAATGTCAAGAATCTGACGCGCATAATCAATGTAACGTTTTCCCGCGTAAGTCAGCATATATTTCTTGTCGGAATGGTCAAAGAGTTTCAGCCCCAAATCAGCCTCAAGAAGTGCAAGAAATTTACTCAGACCAGGCTGGCTTATGTGAAGAGCTTCCGCAGCCCTCGTAATATTCTGGTGCTTTGCGATTGTCATAACATATGTAATTTCCCGGAAGTTCATAACCTTTCACCGCCATAACTCAAAGTTTTTAACTCGATAATTAAACAGTATTTCACTAATCGTTAGCATAATGATATTCTTTCATCACAAAATCCACAACACATAAAACACATTTACAGGAGGATTGAAGCACAATGTCAGACAGCGTTAAGAAGCTGCCGGTAACTATTATGCGCGGCGGAACAAGCAAAGGAGTCTACATTCTCGAAGACGACATGCCAGCCAATCATGACGAATGGGAGCCGTTACTGCTCAGGTTAATGGGAAGCCCGGACGCAAAGCAGATTGACGGACTCGGAGGCTCATATTCAGTAACAAGCAAAGTCGCAATCATCAAGAAATCAGAAAACCCCGAAGCCGATGTTGATTACACGTTTGCACAGGTAAGCGTTGACAAGCCGTTAGTCAGCTACAAGGGTAACTGCGGGAATATCTCATCAGGTGTCGGGCCTTTTGCGATTGAGCGCGGACTCGTTGAGGCAAAAGACGGAATGACAAGCGTACGAATCTTCAACACGAACACGAAGAAGATTATTGTTGCTGACGTTAAGACCCCCGGCGGTGAAGTTGCGTATTCGGGTGATTTCGCGATCGCAGGAGTACCGGGTACAGCATCGCCCGTAAAACTGAAATTCGTACGTCCTTCGGGGACTCTCGGAAAAGGACTTCTGCCTACGGGGAATGTTGTTGATACTCTTGATGTCCCGGGATTCGGCAAGGTTGATGTGTCTATTGTTGACGCTGCGAATCCGTTAGTGTTCGTGAAGGCAAATGATATAGGTTTGACGGGAAAAGAATTGCCCGATGACCTCAACGCAAAGCCGGAAATGCTTGACCTTCTCGAAAAGATTCGAGGGCTTGCCGCGCAAAGACTAGCCCTCATTGACGACTACACAAAATCAGCGTGGGAAACTCCAGGAATCCCGAAAATGACATTCGTAGCCAGTCCCGAAAATTATACGACATCGGACGGCAAACAAATCTCAAAAGAGAATATAGACCTTCTCTCCCGAATGATGTCAATGCAGAAGCCTCACCCTTCATACGCCATGACAGGGGCAATGTGCACGGCAGCAGCAGCAGTAACACCCGGTTCAATCGTGAATCAGGTTCTCGCACCGAATGCTGATACACAGTTCATCAGGATAGGACACCCTGCGGGGATTCTCGAATGCGGAGCGGATTTCACAATCCCGGACGGCGCAAAAGTCCCGGAAATCATAGACACATTCGGATTCAGGACAGCGAATTTCCTCATGGAAGGCACAGCAAGAATCAGACTCTAACATTCAAAGGGGGTAAATCACAATGCAGGAATATTTGCCAATAATATCGCTTCTCGTACTTGTTGTTGTAGTTGCAATAGGTTTCATCAAGAAAATCAATCTCGGATTCTTCGCGTTAGGTGCAGCGTTCGTTCTCGGTACTGTCGGAGGAATGAAAGCCAGTCAGATTACGGCGGGTTTCAGCTCGTCAATGTTCGTTACGCTCGTGGGAGTTACGTTTATGTTCGGAATGGCCTCGCAGAACGGTACGCTTGAATTGTTCTCGAAGAAAGTTGTCGCTCTCGTCGGCAAACATACGGTATTGATTCCGATATTGATGTTCGTATTGTCGGCGTTTATTTCGGCGATAGGCCCGGGACATATTGCGGCGGGAATTTTGATGACGACTTTCGCAATGTACTTAGCGTTTGAGATGAAAATTAACCCTATGGCGACATCATTATATGCAAAACTCGGAGCTAATGCGGGCTGTGCTTCTACGCTTTCGATAACTGGAATTTTGGCGGCTCAGCTCTCGAATCCTATGGGCTATTCGGGTTTCGGGCTTCATTTGTTCCTGTCAACATTGCTTTCGGGGTTCGTTTTCACTCTCATAGTGTACATACTGTATAAGGGCTACGCTGTCAAAGCTGACAACCCGCTGAAGTGGTCAGAGATTCCGAAATTCAACCGCGAACAGAGAATCACTGTTGGAGTTATCGTTGTTGTAGTCGTATGCTGCATAGGGTTCAAGCTGGACACGGGGTTATTTGCGTTCCTTGCGGCAAGCGTATTGATACTCACAGGGTGTGCTGACGAGAAGAAAGCCATAAAGGGAATCCCTTGGGGGACTCTGGTGTTCATTTGCGGAGTCGGTGCTTTGGTCAACGTAATAAACAAGCTCGGAGGAATTGCGCTGGTCTCGGATTACCTCAAAACTTTGATGACGAAAGATACCGCGACTCCCGTCATGGCCGCAACATCGGGTATATTATCGTGGGTGAGTTCGACAACTGGAGTCGTTATGCCCGCATTGCTCCCGATAGCTGACAACGTAGCAAAAACTTTCGGGGTAAGCTATGTGGAATTGATGTCGGCGATAATAGCTACGTCATTTGCGGCGGCGATAAGTCCTCTTTCAACGGGAGGAGCTATCATAATGTCGTCCTATAGTGCGAGCAAGGAGACAACGACCGAAGAAATGAACAACATGTTCAAGACGCTGTTTTTGCTTTCGGTTGCGAACGTCTTAATCAATGTGCTTATGTCGTGGCTCGGAGTGTTTAATCTGGGTCATCTGTTCTATTAAACGCTACTCCTCATATAGAAAGATTCTCCCTTGTCTGTGAACGGGCAGGGGAGAATTTTTTGTACTTAGTATTGTCCTGATGATGTTTCAGGTGAGCCTGCTGGAATTAAAGAAGAATATACGTTAAAAGCCAGCATGTTCAGAATCGGCTGTGTATGCCTGTCCGAATATTATTTAACCGAAACAAAAATTCATTTCTAAACCTGTATTGAAAAGCATAAAAGCATGATATTATATGTTCAATCCAAAATTTTTAATGCAAAGAGGGATCTATTCATGAAAAAAATTTTTAGCGTTATCCTATGCGTAATGCTTCTCTCGTCATGTGCATTCGGCGCAGCGTTCACGCCCGGAACATATGAAGGTGAAGGCAAAGGTTACAGCGAAGGCTCTCCCGTCAAAGTGAAAGTTACGGTTGACGCGGACAAGATTACGGCTGTAGAAATCGACGCGCCGGAAGAAGTCCCGTTCGGAGTTCAGAATTTCGAGAACTACAAGGGACAGCTCATCGGCAAAAGTGAGGCCAAAATTGACGCAGTCTCAAACGCAACAATGACCCGCGATGGAATAGTTGAGGCCGTCAACAAAGCCCTCAAAGCCGCAAAGGGCGAGTCGTCAAGCAACAATGCTCCCGTATCATTCACGCCCGGAGAATACACCGCCGAA
>JAFSLR010000282.1 GCA_017448375.1 Synergistaceae bacterium
AAGCTGTTCAAGTAGAGCGTTAATTCTGCGGTCAAAGTCTCTAACTTGTGGAGAATTTTCGATAGCGGCATTAGCAGATGACCCCGGCGCGAAACCTTCCAAGCCTTGAATGACATGCTGAACCTCATGAATGAGAGTAAGAATAGTGTTAGGGTTTGAGTTTGGGTAAAGGTTGCTGCCGTCAAAATGGAAATCGCCTTCAAGTTCGATAGAGCCATCCTTAGAGGTTGCACCTTGCGGGTAAGTAATGCCGTTACGTGTGAAGTCCTCGCCCTGAATGAAGCTGACGCTAGTGTTTTTGAGTTGCGGGTAAGCAGAGAAAAGCTCGTTGCCGTCAAAGATTTCTCCAAGAGTAGTGATAGCGTAAGGCTGTGTTTCATGGCCGAAGATGACCTCATCAAAGACGTTAGCGGACAAATCCGGCACATTTGCTTTGAGTGTGATATTTTCCTTCAAGTGTCCATCAGGTATTTCAAATTTCCATTGCCCTTCATGCCCAAGCTCCCAGCCCGTAGCGCGTTTAATGGTTCTCGGCTTAATGCCACTAGCCTGCATATTTTGAGCCAAGTCAAGGTTGTAGGTGAGCCAGCTTGCGCCTATAGCCCTGTCGATAAGCTCCGCGCCCTTGCGCCCGATAACCTGCCTGTAGGTTTCATCTTGATTGCCTGTAAGCTGACGAAGGAGAGTGTTTCTGAAATAGTCAACGGCTTCTTTGTCGCCTTCAATGCCGTGAAGTTTGAGCCTGTCAGTGTTCCAAATGACGAAGTTGTGAGTACCTTCGCTCGCGTTCCTGCTCCCACCATCGAAATATCTGTGTCCAGGAATGCCGTAGCTGTTGAGGTACATGGATGCATCTCTGTCTGAGCCAAGCATATTTTCGAGAGCGTGGTATAAGTCTTCGCCCGTGTCGCGGTGAATGTCAATCTTCTCACTATTTGCGTTATATCTTCTGTAGAGGAAGTAGCTTAAATCGTCAACGTGTTCATTGGAGCGCAAGATGCGTTTAAGCTGGCTATATTCAGGGATGCGCCTGAACTCGTAAGGGTCGCCGAGAGTGTTTCTGCTGTATTTCCTGAGTATGTTGGAGATAATCTGCACGAGTTGAGTTTCAGCTTTAGCGGGATTTCTAGCGAACTTAGAGAAAGCACGTGCGTATAATATTGCTGGATTGTTATTGAGAGTGTCGATAATAGGAGCAATGAGCCTTGATACTTGTTCGGACTGGCTATCAAGTTTTTTTATCCCAGTCTAACAGCTCGTAATTGTCAGGTATGGTAGTGTTATAGATATTGCCTCTTCTTGGAGCAGAGTATGAAATATCTTTTATGGAGCGTATAACCCTGAGTATGTCTCTGTAGTCTTTGAGTTCTGCTTTAGTTTTATCGTCAGCGTTTTCGCCGAATTTCTCTCGGTCGCTTATCTTGAGTTTCAAGCCTTCTTCAACGTATGACAATCCCTCTTGATTAGTAGCGTCAGGGTTCATTTTAAAGATGCATTCAAGTCGGTACAACGCCTCTGCAATATCCCGCGTGTAATTATATCTGTCAAAGTAGGAGTAAGATTTTCCGTTTTCAAGAGTGATAGTAACGTTTCCTGCGATGTCTGCTTGTGAAAGACCTTCGAGCCTGTAATTTTCAGCGACATTTAAGTTTTCTGCCAGATAAATGCCATAGCCGAAAGCCTGATGTCCTTCTCCAGAGCCTATATATCTGAGGTCAAACCTGTTGTCGAAAATAACATGACCCGTGCCGTGATAAATGTTAGCTTGATTGAAGCGTTCAATATCAGCCTGAGACACGAAGCCATTGAGATTATGATTACCGTTGAGCTGGTCAAGTCTAGTAGCCACGCCATAGCCAGCAATCTGCTTGTACACGTCTCCATTACTTGCGGAGTAAGGGTTGCCGGAAGCGTCATTGACACCTTCAAGCATATCGCGTACACTAACAGCGTCTGCGTTGCCTATGGTTCCAGCGGCTCGTCCCATTAAGTTGGGACTGTTCTGGGAGGGGTGGGCGGACAATTTTTTTGTATATTTCATGTCATAGAGACTAACTTCATCAATTTCCGCTTCTCCACTGTCATATTCCTTAGCAGTAAGTTTCAAAATATAAATATCGCCGTTAAGCTCAACAGGTGCGAGAAATCTGTGAACCTGCTTTAAGTTCCCTTTCTGGCCTTCAATCTTTGTCGCTGAAGGTTTCATGTCTCCATGAGTTTCAACCCTGTATGCGTTTCTTGCGAGGCTGTCAAGGTATGGTACAGACTGATATATGACACTGCCTGCCGTATCGATTGTATTCCGAGCTGTGTCAAGAATGTGATTAAGTCCCTGCCTTGAAAGCGTTATAGTAAGGCCAGTATGCTTATTGACGACAGCACCATTTTTGAAGCGGCTGATGATTTGTTCCTGCCTTGATTTTCCGAAAGCCTTTATGCGCATGTAGAACGGCACATCCGGCAAACTGTCGGTAATCTTGACGATTTGAACTTTGCTATCGAGGTCAACATCATCATTGAGCGGCTGCCTGTATGTTTCATTCTGCTCTAGCCTGCTTGACACACGCGGAGAAATCCTGCCTATAATCTGTTCACTTCTTGGAGTATCTTCTGACGCGTCAAGTGTAGTGCGCTTTCTTCTTGCCTCGCTCCAATATGCGCGTGTCTCTGCGTTTCTGGCTTCTGTTTCGCCTGCATGTCTCTGATATTTCGAGAATAAGTAGTCGTTTCTTTCATGAGCCTTGTTGAGAACGTCATTTATTTTGCGAAGGCTGTCAAGCTCCGTTTCAGACAGTGCATCAGTCAAAGATTGTGCTTGACTATTGTCGCCGTTAAATTCCGCATTGAGAATATCAAGTATTTTATTTCTAGTTACGCCGTCAA
>JAFSLR010000283.1 GCA_017448375.1 Synergistaceae bacterium
GGGCAGACCGTTAATCAACATGGCCATGCAGACAGCGACAACAGGATTTGCGATCGGTGCATTCAGGGAGGGTGATAAATCGCTAGCAATTTACGGAGCATTCACGCCGGAGGAACGAAACAGGGCAGACCTTCTCAGCTCTCTTTTAGTGTGGTCGCCGACGGTGAACAGGGCAGTACCTTTGGGGACTGTATTCTCGAAACTTGAGACATCATTCGAGGACGGGATAATCATACGCCGTGACAGAAGCCGAATGATTACGGCCATGAGCGAGATTAAGAACGGTGAGAACGCTGACGCAATGATAGCGAGGATACGTCCAGCGATTGACGCAATGAAACTCCCTTTGGGCTACACGCTTGAATGGGGCGGGGAACATGAACTGTCTGATGAGTCGATTGATGGAATGGCTGTAGCGTTTCCGGCTGCGATTTTGGCGATGTTTGTGATAATGATTTTCCTGTTTAACGGATTCCGACAGACCGCGATAATATTCTCGTGCTTGCCGTTGATATTAATCGGTATGGTAATGGGATTGTGGGTTGCGGGAATGGACGTAAGTTTCATGGCGATTGTAGGGTTGCTGAGTCTTGTGGGAATGCTCGCGAAAAACTCAATCGTCCTTCTTGACCAGGTGAGCGCGGATTTTGCAGCGGGAAGGGACAAATACGAGGCAATAGTTGAGGACGGAATATCGAGGCTTCGTCCTGTAGCAATGTCGGCACTTACGACCGTTCTGGGAATGCTCCCGCTTGTGTGGGATGTAATGTTCGGGTCAATGGCGGTTACGATTATGGCGGGTCTTACGGTGAGTACGATATTGACGCTGCTGTTCATACCTGTGCTTACGGCGATTGCGTATAACGTTCCGTGTCCTGAAGATTACGATGATGACGAGGAATAATGATGTTACAGTTTCAGGCTGATGAAGTCTCTGATGAAGAGAACGAAGAGATTTCACGCGCTCTTGAGAGTCTCACTGAGGAAGATTTGAAGATTGTAAGAAGCGAGATAATATTCATCTGATGAAACAAAAAGGGAGACTCCCCAAAAAGGAATCTCCCTTCAATTTTTCCCTAATACGCCGGAGAATATATCAGCGCATTTGTCCTCACAGTATCTAATGCTGAATACTCCCTGTTCCTTATCTCCACAATGAATACATCCCTAGCTGACGGCCTGTGAAGACTGGGTGATATATTGAGCGTCTGACTCCCGAAAGGTATCCCCTGAACCCGTCCGAGATTCTGCAACAGCATTCCGCGAGGCATATTATCGACAGGCTGGGGCATGACTTCGACCGCACGTTTCAGCCACTCACAGAGCGCAAGAGCTTTCCCGGCAGCAACAGAGTCGCTCACCTGCATAGCGCGTGTCCTCCATAACATTCGGCGGGTCTCAATGAATCCTCCGAGCGTTGAAAGCAATATATTCTGGTCGGCGAAAATCATTCCCCTGCACGACAAATACGCCTCGTCAGGTTCGGCAACATTCCAGAGCCGCCAGCTTGTGCGAATCCTCATGAAGTTCCGCCAAATCTCACGCGCTCCCATGCTCCCCATGAATGATATTACGACTCCGGCCTCTTCACCCTCGAAACTCTCGATTTCCTCCGACATCATGAAGTAGCTGTCTCTCGCTGAAGCGTCCGTCCAGTAAGGCATCGGCATAAATCCGGCGTTGTCGAGGAGCGTATAGCAGATTTTAGCTTCGCGTTCTTGGTTGACGGTGAAACGGCTCGCCGCTAATGCTATTCTTTTGTCCTTCGCGTAAATCCTCTTTGCGTACTCCGTGAAGGCGTTGCACCTGTAATCCCTGAACATGTCGAGCGCAAAAATATTCATGATTGGACGGCCTCCCCTGTCAATCAAAACATTCTCGCCCCCCGAAAGCATTAAAGGTATATCAGCTCCGGCGAATCGTGAGACTAATATCTTGTCGTCTTCGGGCGAATTTGTGAAGCTCATTACGGCTATTGTGTGAGGATTGTTGATTGTACTTCGTGAGGGTAAGTCTGCACTTTCTGGCAAAAGAATGAATTTCACATCATGGCCGCCGATTCCGTTGCTTGATTCGGAGATTTCGCGCTCATACCACGTTAAAGCGGTCTTTACGGATTTTCCCGGCTCTTTGTCCCAGCCTGTTGAAGGAGGCACAGCGAGGACGTTCCACACCCAGTCGTGAGCCCTGTCATCGGGAGACTGTAACGGGAACGCCCTTTTTGCCGTAATGTTGAGGCATAAAATGATTACGAGTAACGCAAAAATTTTACGCATTAATTCTTGTGTGAAAATTTATTTTTTGCGGGATAACTGCTGTATTACGTCCTGTGTTATGTCTACTCCGCCGATTAATACTACGAACTTGTCGAGGACTAACGTTAATTTCCTCTTCACGGCTACTTCCCTTACTGCCTGTTCGCAGTCCTGGTATATCGGAGCCATTAGCCTCTGTTCTTCCTGTGCAAATTCCATTCTCTTGGCCTGTACTGCCTGAGCTTTCTTTGCTGTGTCAGTTTCTTTGTCGGCGGCGGCTTTAGCTTCGCTTTCCTTCTGGCGGGCAATGTTCGCTAACTGCTGGCGAACCTGATTCAAGCCGGGGTGATTGTCGAGGATTATTCCTCTGTCTACTATGCCTACAAAATCAGCGGTCGGGGGATTGGCTGTTGTTGATTTCTTTGCGGCTGAAGCTGATACTGCGAGTGCGGTTGTGAGAAGTGTTACGACGAGTGAAAGCAAGATGAGTTTTCTAAATGACATTATTACAATATTCCTCCTAATATTTTGTGAAACATAAAAAATCCGCGTTGCATTTTAACATTCAAACTTTGAGCGTAATAACGTAGAAATAACTAATTAATCCCTGCAAATAATATTCTGTCTCTCAAGAATTTTCATCAATGGCACTCCGACAAGGTAACACGCTCCAGCTTCGCCCAGTCCGACATAAATACATGTTGCGATTAACGGTGCTTCAATCATTACATGTAACATTACGCCGATGATTATCATGTTTGAGATTACCGGCCATAACGCGGCGATGAAGAGATTTTTCGACTTTTTTGTGAGCCTTGTGAGAACGGCGGCGATGAGGGTCGCTAATCCCCCGAAAATCATATCAGGAAGCCCGAATCCCCCGTAGAAATTCGAGAATACACACCCTATGTAAAGTCCCGGAATCGCTTCAGGCATGTAAAACGGAAGAAGTGTCAACGCCTCCGATACCCTGAACTGAACAGGGCCGTATGAAATTGGCGCAAGTAAAATTGTCAGGGCTGAATATACCGCCGCGATTAACGCCCCTCGCGCAATCTTTTTTGTTGTGATGTTAATGATTCATTCGCTCCTTACTGTGATATTGATGTACTGTGATTTTGTGTTCCTGAGAAATACTTTAGGCTCAAGAATTTTCCGGACGGCCTCAAGCGACTCACTGCTAACGTAGAAAGGCTGTGAATCATCTCCCGGATCCATCACGAAAATATTTGCCTCAAAGAATGAATTGATTATATCATCTCTAAGAGTCTTGCTGCTGCATTCAACCTCAACAATATAACCGTAAGGCGGCAGCAAAAATTCTTCCCTCATTCGGAGCTCGTCAGGAATAAATTTCCCCCAGCCCCCCGAAAGAAATCCCGCAAGCCTCATTCCGTTTCGCCGTGCCTGAATCAGGAGTTTGCGCTCAGAGCCGGAGTCCCTTCCACGCCAATACGACTCGCAGAGCATACTGTAAACGTTGAAGCGGTTATCGTGATTCATTCGCCACAATTCCGAGTCCAAATCAAGCCACGCAACTAATGACGGGTCAATCTTCCCGCAAAGCTCAAGCCCTTTATGCCCCGAAAGTATTAGCCCGTTAATGTCCGAAACTTTAACGCCGTCCGTGTAAATGTGAACGTCATCAAAATATTTCCCCGCAATTTTCGCTAACGCCTCAATACCCGGCCTTCTCCCTATGAGCAAGTGATACCCGCACTTCTCGCACAAAGGCGGCAATTCACGAATCATTCCGCAGCGTTTGCACTTGAGAATATCACCGTCATTCCTAGCCTGCATTATTCCTCCGCACTTGGGACACTTAACGGACTCTCCGCAGTTCCCGCAGAAAACCTCCGATGACTCGCCCGTCCTGTTAAGAATCCAGATGACATTATTACCCTTCGCAAGCTCCTTGTGAGTCCGGCTCGTTAAAGTGTATGTCAACGGTATATTCCCTTCAATGCCGGGCAATTCTTCCTTCCTCGAATTGTGAATGTCAGCGAGAATTATATTCTTTCGTTCAGGCTTCATGATTTCGCGGGGACGTTTGCGAATGTAGGTCTTCAATGACGGGATTCGTCCGGCCGTGATAAATTCAGCTCCGAGAAATGATGCCCTTTTACCTGCGAGGCTTCTTGCTGAAAGGTTAAGCGTGTAGGGAATGACATATGACGGGCTTGCTTCGTCCTCAACGATAATCTTACGGGGCATTAGAGGCGCAAACACTCCCCCCGGAGGAGCGATAACGACTCTGAAATTCCGTGAATGTATCATCTTCCACATCTCAAAAAATTTCGGGCTTTCTGACTGCCACAAAACTGACTCGGCTTTGATACTCTCAGGAAGATTCATGAAGAATGATTTTGCTTCGTCCTTCTTGGGAAATAATATTAATGTTCGTTCGCTTCCTTCAATTTCAGAGAGAAAAAAATTAACCCGCTCTTCGTCCAACGGGTTAAAGAAATTCCGCTCTGTGAACTTTGTGGAAGGCATTACGTTTTCGGGAGGACGCATTAACTTTTCACCCGTCAAAACCTGAAAAGGCAACGAGGCTCTGAGGGATTTTGCCGCGCCTGACATGCTTACTTTTCCAGCCCACAACGACAAATCCCAAATATCAGAGTCAATAATTCTCCCATCATCAATAATACCTTCAACGGGTTTTGCCTTAACGTTACGGGGCAGTTTCCCCTGAGACTCACCGAGAATGAAACCCGCGAATCTCGTCCCCCTTACGTCAACAATCACCCTAACGCCCGATTCAATCTCAGTCTCAGACTCATACGTCAAAGCGTCAATCGAAAGTTCAGGAATAATAACGTCAACGAGCAATTAACCTGCTCCAAATCTCAAAGGATATATCTTCCTTCAATCCTGAAAACGTCTGCACAGCTTCAGACTCAGAGCGCGGAATAAGTTTCAACGTGTTCGTGTCTGACCTGAAGCCGGAATTTTCCGCCGTAACATCATTTGCGAGAATGTAATCGAGATTCTTGCGGACGATTTTAGCGCGGGCGTTCTCGGTTATGTTCTCGGTTTCAGCCGCAAAGCCTATGAGAATCTGCCCGGGACGTTTGAGCTTTCCAGCCTCCGATGAAATATCAGGGTTCTGCACAAGCTCAAGCGTCAATGTCTCTCTGCCTTCGCGTTTCAGCTTTCGGGGGGAAATCTCCTTTGCGCGGTAATCGCCGACAGCAGCCGCCTTCACTACGTAATCAGCCCACGAAAGATTCTCCCTCACAGCGTCAAGCATATCTCCGGCACTCTCTGCGCGTATCAATGTCATTCCGTAAGCGTCAACGTCAACAGGCCCGGCAATCAGTCTCACTTCCGCGCCCCTGTACCACGCCGAACGAGCCATAGCCGTACCCATTTTCCCGCTTGAAGGGTTCGAGATGTAGCGAACGGGGTCAATGTATTCATGTGTCGGCCCGGCCGTAACGATAACCTTCTTTCCGGCCATGTCTTGAGGGGTTAATGCACGGCGTATTTCGTGAATAATCTCTTTAGGTTCGGGCATTCTCCCTTTTCCGTAAACACCGCAGGCAAGCTCCCCTGATGAAGGCTCAATGACTTTAAGCCCGCGAGATTTCAAGGCTGAAATATTTGCCTGAGTCGCGGGATTGTCGTACATGTTGACGTTCATTGCGGGGAATATGAGAACGGGACATTTTGCGGCGATTACTGCTGACGTTAAGAGGTTGTCCGCTATGCCGTGCGAGATTTTAGCGAGAGTGTTCGCGGTGCAGGGTGAAATCACGAAGACTTCTGCCCATTCAGTGAGCTTTATGTGAGGGATTGTCGCGTCAAAATCACTGTCCGTCCAAACTTTTCGGCCTGAGAGAGTCTCAAGGGTCATCGGGGCAACGAAATTTTTTGCCGACTGAGTGAGGATAATCTCAGAGTCGCAGCCTGACTTCCTTATGAGGCGGATTAATTCGGGGGTTTTGTAGGCAGCAATACCGCCGGTTATGCCCAGAAGGATTTTACCGCTCTTAACGAATGACATATGACAACGGATCATTGACGGGGCTTGTTCCGTCTTCTATTTCCTGAAGTACGTTTGATATATAGCGTTCGTTGGCGGGATTAGTTTTGTCGACTGACTGACTTTCACTTTCCCGTCTTGCTTCTGCTGCAACTTTTGCTGTAATCTCGTACTTGTTATCAGTTCCGCATTTTTCCGCTAACCATTCTATATCGTAAAACTTCATTTTTATTCCTCCTTCTTATTTGATGAATTTTACCATTGATTTTAGCCAGGCTGACATTGCTTCGGGCTTACGTGTTTGAATAAGAACAGTTCCCGGCCCTTTGAACCTGCAAACGAGTCCTTCTCCGCTCGTGAAACTTGAGATCCAACCGTCCGCTGAGGCTTTCTCAATCTTATATTCCATGCAGTCAGGCCATGCCACTAAATGACCGTTGTCGATTATCGCCTCTTCACCAACATCAAGCGTTATCTCATGAATAGCCCCGAACGCCGAAAGGAATACTATACCTTTACCCCGAATGTTAAGCACAAAAAATCCCTGCCCCGAAAATAATCCCTTCGTCAAGTTCTGTATTGCCGTGTCAATCTCTATCGTGTCTTCAGCCGCAAGAAAGCTCCCACGCTGAACCTTGAGACCGTATGTCCCGTCAAGCTCAACATCACCGATTCCACCCAAAGCAGCCTGAGCGAGAATGACATTTCCCGGACCGCGTGAGGCCGTAATTCTCTGGAAGAAGAAGCTCTCACCCGCAAGAAGTTTCCGCGTTAAGCCGCCGATTATGCCGCCGTCGCCAGCACTCCCGGTTATGTCGAGAGTTGTTGACATTGAAATCATTGCGTCAGACTCGGCCTTTATGGATTCGCCCTTCTCCAAATGGCATTGAACCACAGAAAACGCTGACTCGTAAAGTATTTCGTGTTTCATAAAATTTCCTCCGTCAACAAAAAGAGAGTACCCAAAACTTTAAGGCACTCCCTGAATTTTCATATTGAATTGTCAGACATTGACTCCGAAATTCAAGCACAACGCACGAAGTCCGCCCTTGAACCCTGAACCTACCGCGTTAAACTTCCATTCGCCCGCGTTCCTGTAAAGCTCGCCGACAACAACAGCAGTCTCAACCGAAAAATCTTCCCCCAAATCATAGCGGATTAACTCCTTGCTGTTCGACTCGTCCACTATCCGTATGAATGCGTTCGAGACCTGCCCGAAATTCTGATGTCGTGAGTCCGCCTCATGTA
>JAFSLR010000284.1 GCA_017448375.1 Synergistaceae bacterium
CAGTTTCGTCTGACGTGCCTGTGCCTGATGCTGTTTCGGAAAATGTTACGGGAAGTGCTGTAACTCTCGCTTTGTCATATTCGTAAAGTGAGTCCTGTGCGCGTAACCATGAGAGTGTTACTTCAGGGTAATGATTCATTCCTACGAGTCCGATATTGCCGATTAACGTTGCCACCTGCGACATTCCGAGTGTCCCGTGAAGCTGTGAACCCGCATCAGCTGCGGCGGCAGTAAGCAAAAGATTCAGGACTATAGGAAGCGTGGCTCTTGTGATTTTTTCTCCCACAGGGTAAGGAGGGTTAATATTGGCAATAATATTCTGCTCCAAGAATCTTACTACCCTGTTAATGTACATCGGCTTGTAGCTGAAGCTGGGATTATACCATTGAGGAAACGCGTTGAAAAAAGGCTTGGCGAGTGAAACAAGATCGAAATTGCCTGAGCCTGATGACTGAAACAAAGACAGCAATCCCGACAGTGAACCGCTACCGTACATCACCATAAACTCCCTCAAAGCGCGCTGAAGATTCCCGTATGTTACCGGGATTCCTGAGCTTGTATCAACGCCGCCCGTGTAAACAGTCCGAGTCAGTCCCGTCCATGCAACAAGATTCGCTGTGAACTCGTCAAGATAATCATCAATCGTAATCTGCTCAGTGCCCGGCGTTAATGTGTAGCCCGTCTGTGTCTCATTGAGTCCGAGTCCCAGTATCATGAATGTGTCTGTGAATGTTATATCAGGGTTGACGGCTGAAAGGTGAGTGAGCATTTTGCTTTTCACAGTCTGATATTCAGATGATGTAGCTTTGTAGTAAGTGTTGTCGTACTTTATGCCGTAATCATCACTCTGAACAGTCCCGGACTCTGAGCCGGGTATATAGTGGTCAACGCCGTAACGCTTGAAGCCCATCGCAAAAGGCGCGACTCTCGGCACAAGGTCAGCGGGGTTTACGACACTGTGAATGCAGCTGTAGTTGAAGCCGGATTTCTCTTCACTTGCGACTCCGCCTATTGCAGGTTCGAGTCCGTAAGCAAAAATCTTATTCCCCGCCTCTGAATATTCATCAACGAGATGTTTTGCCGTGAGATTTGCTGTTGCTCCGGCGCGTGAATATCCCGCAACCCAGAATACTACATTTCCGTTTGCTATGTCAGCCTGCAAATTTTTCTGCTCAATGTATCTCTTCACTTCACCGAAAACTTTTACGGCCGCTCCGCCAAATCCCTGGGCTTCTCCTGATGCGCCTAATGTTACGTTGCTTACCCATTCAAGCTCGTAATTCGATCCGCGAATGGCAACGGGGATAAGGATTTTCCCGCCTGAAAGAGTCTTTTTGCCGATTGTTACGCCGATTGAGCCGGCCTTAGGCTTGATCTTGTTGAAGCGGTTTGCGTATATGTCTGACTCATTGACTCCGATGTCCTTCATGTACTGTATTATGTTCTTGCGTTTTGCGGGATAATCGCCCTCGTTCGAGTAGAAAGCCGACATTGCCATACAAATCGAGGCCGTTGCGAGGTGATTATTGTACGTGTAAGGATCTTCCGCGAAAAATCCATCAGTGTAGAAGAAACGCGCCGGAATATCAATCAATTCATCGTTATCATTTGCGACTGCTGACGGGAAAAAGAAAACGCCTTTAACGAGGTCGTAATTTTCACCGCTGACGACATAACCGCCCGTTACTGTCTCTGTTACTGAAGCGAACGCAGGCACAGAGACAAGCACCAATGCCAGCGCGATAAAGGAAGCTCTTTTCATTTTCATCATAAAATACTGCTCCTTGTCAAAACAAAACTTCCTGCACACCTTCTTGTGATATGCAGGATAAATCTCATCTTACTTCACAGGGAAGTCAAAATACGTGTCGGGATAAGGCTCATTCTCAAGCGTGAAGTGCCACCACTCAGAATAAAGCGGCTTGAAACCGTGCTTAATCATGGCCTCGCGGAGAATCATTCTGTTGTTGTACTGCGCGGGAGTCAGCCCCTTGTAATCAGGGTGCGACTTCTCCCCGAAATAGTCGAACGTTCCGCCCATGTCAGCGTCTCTTTCCGTGTTCATGTCGAAAAGCGTCAAATCTACCGTGCTTCCTCGACTATGCCCGGACTTGTACATGATATAGTCCTGCTTGAAGAGTACTGACTTGTCTAACTCCGGGTAAAAGTACTCCTTCATTTTCACGTCATCAATTTTCTGCGCCCATTCCGCAAAATGATTCACTGCCGTCTGCGGTCTGTATGCGTCAAAAATCTTCAGCCTGTAACCTTTGCTCACAAGCTCATCACTGACTTCACGCAATGCCGCCGCCGCTTTTTTCGTGAGATATGCTACGGGGCGTTCATAGCCGTTAATCCTGCTGCCCACAAAGTTATACGTTGAGTAATAACGTATCTCAAGTATTGCGTCAGGTACAGCCTCAGCTAACAGCACAAAATCCGACGAGTCAACCGAGATTTTATCCTCAGCGAATGACGGGGAAATTATGCACAGACACAGCGCGATAACCGCAAAAATTTTCGTCATCATTATTCCTTCTTTCTTTTGTTACTTGAAGATTCCCAGAAAGCCGCCGGAAGTCTTAACCCTTAGTATCATTTCCCTGTTCCACGTGTAATAGGGATCGGACATGATCATTCCCGGCTGATTCTCAGAGAAAAGCGCGTAAAGATCTTCATCGGTTGTTTTGTTGAGCTGCTCATTCTCGGTAGTCTGGCACCAGAACAGGACATCAGCACGCCCGGATGTCAGAGCGTTCGAGCGTCCGCCCGCGTCAGTATTCATGAAGCGCATGTTTTTGTGAAGACGCTTCCCGATCTCCGTCAATATCGCAGTGCTGTAGCCCGCAGGTTTTCCGTCTCCCGCAAACATGTCAAGAGGCGGCAGATCTCCCGTAACAGCTACCGTTACCGTCTCAGCTCCGGGGAATCTCTCAGGGGTATGAGACCTTACTTTGTGTTCGAGGTTGTGGACATACTCAGCTTCAAGCGCGGCTAATGTACCGTCTTCCCTCATGGCCGAAAGAGCAGCGTTAAATTCATCCCTCAGCTTTTCATTGCCCTCAAGGAATCCGAACGACAAACGAAGCGTGAACATTGAAGTGTAATTCTCGCCCTGATAGATTGAGTTAAGGTTCATGACGTAACGCCCGGTGCTTTCAGGGAGAATTACCTCGTCAACCTTCCCGGAGCGCAGTCCCATTAACATTGTCATCAATGAGTTGTAGAAATGTATTTCCCTCCTTTGAGCAAGAAGCTCACGTACGAACGGGTAAGAGTGCATGTCATTCGGGAGATTCGCGGCGGATATTCTCGCCCTGAAATCGTCAAATCCTCTCTGATACGCCTCCTCGCTTGTTCCCATCTGGCCAAGCATACCGAGTTTCACGACATCTTCAGCCCTCGCAGGACAGCAAAGAGACATCAGCAGAAGTGCAGCAAGAAATTTTTTCATGATTTAGCGCGCAATGA
>JAFSLR010000034.1 GCA_017448375.1 Synergistaceae bacterium
GAAAAAGCCTCCAGTGCTTGAAGGGAGCGGAAGCACTGAATACACGGGAGGTTACAGGCTCAATTTGAAAGAATTGGGAAGCATGTCGCCTGACGAACAAGCTCAGGCATTTATAAAGTTAGGTTTAGTTTGAAAGGAGTAAAAATTATGGCAAGCAACACATATCAGGCAGTCGGAAATAAACTCGACATGAGCGAAATCATCACGAACATTGCACCGGACGATACACCGCTGTTCAACATGATTGGAAGGACTAAGGCAACTGCTGTAACGCATGAATGGCTGGAAGACACACTCGGAGAGCCGAGAACCAACAAACAGCCTGAAGGCTATACCTACACGACAGAGGCCGTTGAACCCCGCGTAAGGCTCAACAACTACACGCAGATAATGCACAGGGGTATTCACGTAACGCAGACACAGGAAGTTGTCCTGAAATACGGCCTGTCATCTGAAGTTGCGTACCAGATGCAGAAGACGTTAAAGGAACTGGCCTTTGACTGTGAGAAGGCGTTATTGACGCAGGACTCAAAGATGCTCGGAAGCATGGAGGAAGCGAGGCAGTTCGGCGGTCTTCCGTATTGGGTCGTAACGAATGACTTTACGCCGTCAGGAGGCAAACTGACTTTTGACGAGATCAACAACGCATTGGAGCAGACATGGAATATCGGAGGCAAGCCGAGTGTGCTTTTAGTCTCGCCGAGAAATAAACGCATAATCTCAACGTTTACGGCAGGGAACACAAAGTATATGGACGGCAACAAGACGAGCAAATTAACACAGATGATTTCAGTTCTTGAGACAGATTTCGGAACAGTGAAATGCTTGACTGATAGATACATGCCTAACGATACGGTTTACGGGTTAAGTCCTGAATACATGAAAAAGGCTTTTCTGCGTCCATTCAAACAAGGGTCGCTCCCTGAAGTCAGCGACATGCACCGCAGATATGTCAAGGGAGAATGGACACTCGAAATGAGAGCGGAAAAAGCACACTTCAAACTCAGCGGACTTGACGGCGTAATCCCGACAAGCAACTAAAGAGGCTGAAGATGTTAGCAGGGCAGGAAATTATCGAGAACGGCGATGAAGTCAGACTGCTCAATCACATAAACACAGACGATGAAGAGCGTATAAATTGGGAGAGTGTTCAGTCAGGCAAGGGCTTTATCCATGACAGCAAGGGCAATATTGCAGGGAGGCACATTGCAAATATACCAGTCGAGGAAGCCGCAATGTTGAGAGCCGTTTATGATATTGATTTCCTTAGCTTTGATATGAACGGGGACAAGAACGCATTACGGAGACTTTTGAAGAGGTTTCCACATTGGAGATGTGCAGAAGGGAGAATTTAATAAATGGCAATACCCGCACTTGAAATAGCTATGTCCATGCGGTACGCACTCGGCGATATGCAGGGCGTGAATATATCAGACCATGAACTACTTGAGCCAATCAATCAAGCTGTAAATAAACTTTACAGCGAACTCGGCCAGAGACACAGCAGAGACACAATAAGAACAGCCGGTGTTATCAGGATTAACACAAGTTCATCAACAAAAACCAATGTAGTCTCTACGTCAGATACAGGCGCATCAGCAACTTCAGAAATTGACGATGATGACGATGTAGTTAAACCGCCTGAGATAATCGACATAAATGAAGACGATGAATCCAGCGGGGACGGCGCAAGCGCATCGGCAGTTACGGAATATCAATACTATACGATACCTGATAATTTCGTCCGCATACATCAGGTGTTAGGAGCGTATACTGATACAAAACCGTCATCTAAAAGCAAGTATCAGCTAGTAATACCAACAACTGGCATATATGCGGTAAAAGGGACATACCGCCTTACAGGCAGAATAATGAGAATGCCGACAGGCTGGTATTATGTCCAGTACTACTATGTCCCTGCTAAAGTTAAAACACTCGGAGATAATATTGACGCTCCAGAATCAATGCGTGGCTGGATTGAGAAGCTCAGTGTTGCGATGTACAAGAACGACTACAACACAATGCAGGTACTCTTGAGACAGGCTGAAGACACATTCGCAGGGCGTGAAATTCCGAGATTTGAGAATACTGGACCTGCTCAGACATTAGGAAGGGCAACGGCCGCTGAATGATACCTGTCATAGAGTTAGCGAAGTTTTTGCGGTTTTCGTTAGGAGATATGCAGGGGATAAATATTTCCGATGAAGAGATAATCGAAGCGATTAACCAGTCAGCGAGACAACTCTATGAACGTTTCAGCGAAGGTTACGTATACGCCGGAGTAAAGAGAGTACCGCAGATATATATTGACCCTGACGGAGAAACAGACGGTCAATCAATCCCCGTATATGAACTTCCGCCGGACTTCATACGGGTACATCAAATAACTGGAGAGTTTAACGGAATATCAAGCGTTATTTTGTCTCCAGCATCAAGAAGCCCCGTGATAGAAGGAGAATATAGAATTGTCGGAATGACGCTGTACGCTCCGAAAGGCGTATACTCTGTAGAATACTATTATCACCCTGCGCGAATTGAGACACTTGAAGATGACCTCGATGTACCCGAAACAATGAGGCCGTATATCGAGAAAATCGCTCTAGCTGTGTACAAACATGAGACAGAGAAAGAAGAATATCTAATAGAAAGAGCCGTCCAGCTCTATTCAATGCGAGAAATCTCACACATTGAAGACATAGGGCCGGTGCAGATACTTGGAGGCGCAGTGTAAATGACAAGAAAACAGATTTTAGCGATGGTCAGGAAACTGATAGCCGATGAACAGGCTACAGGCTTCACGGACGGCGGGAATCTCGAACAGCCTGAAGGAACACAGGAGCTGCTGAACTATTTAGACAGAGCTGTTGACGAGTATTCAAAGCGTCAGGCGGCGGCAGGAGATGTCAGGCTCATGAAAGAAACGAACGTGTCTAATAACAGCAGTCTTCCCGATGACTTTCTGAAGTTCTGTGGAATGATACCTCTGAAGATTATCGGGAAGAAAGTCAAGCTGTATGTAGGGAGTACTGTTTCGGCTCGTTACCTCGCAAGACTGCCATACGTTACGAGTTACAGCGACAATGACGAACTGCCATACGAAAACGACCAGTCAATAACAGTAGCGGCAATGGCGGCAATATACGCACTCAATAAACAGGACTTCAATGTATCACAGCACTTGTTGTTACTGGGTTATGGAGCTGGTGAGAATGCCACAAGTTAATCCCAAAAAGGAACACAGGATATACTATCCTAATTTCGCAGGAGGAATGAATTTATCTGTTCCTCCAGAAGCACTCGAAAAGAATGAATTATCCGATGCCGTAAATGTAGAGTATTCAGCGAAGACTGGAGCTATGACTGTTAGAGACGGATTGAGTTATCTCTGTTCCCTCAATGAAAAAATCTCGTCCGTTGCTCCTCTGTATGGAGCTAACGCAGTCCTTGTTATAACATTCGACTTGACGAAGTACAGATACTATGTCCTTGACTTTCGTGCATCTGTAGGAATTTTCCCAATCGGGGGAATGCCGACAGGATCAGACTACACAGACTACGGAGTTCAGGCAGTCGCATTTGACGAGAATACATATATACTCACCAACGGCGCACCATTCATTATTCCCTACTTAACACACGGCGATGTTGGTTCAGACTGGGTACTTAATGAAGTAAGAACCGAAGATGACCCGATAGATACATACAACCCAAAAGCTATTCACATGCCGTTTGTACGTTCAGGGCGTGTCGGTTTTGCGGTAGGAGACTATCTAAACTTCTCAGCGGTAGGCACTTTTACAGACTGGAATAAAAACACAACATCTAACAGCGGATCTAAATATATTGAAATCGGCTACAAAGACGGTCTTGACATCTCCGCTGTAGTTCCTCTGTCGAAAGATATTGTGATATTCAAAAAATCACGGTATAACGCAAGCGAAGGGAAAATTTACCGCCTCGCTAATAATTATCCAGATTGGGAAGTATCGGAAATAGCAAGCGGCGTAACTACATACACGTCAAAATCAGTGTGCGTTGTCGGGAATGATGTATATTTTCTCAGTCCTCAAGGACTACAGACACTCTCAACAGTTCAGGCATATGGAGACGTAAAAGCCAACTGGCCTGACCAGAAAATAAATCAGCAGTTGATTTCAGAAATCACATATAATGCGCAAATGTGGAATATTCCGAGCAGACAGCAGTTATGGATTTCTCCGTCCCCGTCATGTAAGCATATATGGATTTTTGATTACGTTCACATGATATGGACAAAATTTGACTTTCTTGATTATGTCTCGTATGCCTGCGAATTAAACGGCACTATCTATGTGTTCATGGGGAAAAACATTTTCACTCTTGACAAAAACAAAGTAAGAGACGACACAAGCGAAACAGGAAGAGCAGACATTGAAGCCAGCATGAAATGCGGGAAGCTGACATACGGAGAGCAGATACTCATCAAGGGCGCATACGCTGAACACAGCCTGATAAACGGCTATCACTCAGGGGAATTAGACCTTGACGCTTTCAGTATGCCGTTTACAACTCAAAAGACAAGCTCAAGAAGGCGTTGCATCGTTCGAGGCTGGTCAGTAACTCCGGAAATCAAAATGAAGGGCGGAGGAACTTCCATTTCATCAATGGGACTTGATACAGCGGAAATATAAAGGAGGATTGAAGATGCCAACATTCAGGAATGACGGCGAACGTTCAGTTACGTATAACTCGCCGGACGGAAAAGACATTATCATTTTTGACCCCGGCAAGAATGTACAGCTCGTGCATTGGGTGCCGTATAAGAAATTAGGATTAACACTTGTCAGCGAAAGTTATCCGCCAGTGCCTAACGCTGTTTTAATCAGCGATAATTTCAAGTTTTCTCAGGGCATGGAAAGACGTTTCGACATTGAGCAATGCGAAAGATACAGCCTCGATATTTACCCAGTGTCAGGCTCGGTGAAGATATATCTTGGAGCATCGAAGACAGCGCAATATCTCAGCACTTCATCGGAATATCACAACGTTTTCGACTGGCAGATTGCCCCATATATCATAATCGTAGGCGGTGCAGGCGGAGCGGATATTGATATTCAGGCAACATTGAAGAAGTAAACACCGAGCTGGAAATTTTGCCGGAACGGAGAAAAAGGAGTGATGAAGCGTGAAATACATTGAATATGACTCAGTTACAGGGCGAATACTAAGCGTGATTACCGCAAGTGCAGAGCCTGAAGCAATAACGGGAAGAGGCTTCCTGCAAATTGGTGATGACGAAGAGATTGACGCTACTGTTTATTCCGTTAGAGACGGTGTGTTAGTCAGAACAGTCGAAACTAATCAGGAGCGATTAGAACGTGAAAGAATTAAAAGGGAATACGGCGAAAAGTGCAGACGAAGAAGAGCAAGCATGAGAGCGGAATTTGTAGACGCTCTCATGGACGAGAACGAGCAGAAGATTAAAGCACTCAAACGAGAGGCCGCTAAAATGAAACCGTATCTGTGATAGGGGGCGAGGGCATGGCCAATTATGATGATTACCCAGACTCTTTCACTGACAAATACGAGAAGCCTGTAGTTGAGGATTTTATAGCAGGTTTCAGCGGATTAGACCCTGACAGGAAGGTAAAGCCTGAAAACATCGACCATGAAGAATTGGGCGGACTTGTCGGAGGCGATTTTCTCGGACACTATCACTTAACCGAAGAGCAGGTAGACAAACTCGAAAGTTATGAAGGGAAAATCCAGAACGCGAGAGAAGAAGCCGAAAGCAAGATAGAAGCCGTAAAAGATGAAGCCGAACAGAGACTTGCGCAGATTGACGAGGCTGTAGCACAGATTGCCAGCGATGTTGACAGTATGGAAGAGACAGTATCAGACCTCGAAGACACTACAGACTTTCTCGGAACTCGCATGGAAGTTATTGTAGGACAGGCAACTGAAGATACTGAAATCCTTGATGCCCGTGTTGACGCTGACGGTGTTGTTCATCAGAATTTAGGAAGCAACGTCAGAAATCTTCACGCCAAAATTCATGAGGTAATCGGAAGCATTAAAGAAGGAGCAGAAGAATTTAGAGGACTTCTGAGACAGTTAGATTTACTCGCTACAGCTCAAATACAGGGCGAAATCAACAGGGTAGAAGCCAACGACAGGAGAAAGGCCGAAATCAGGAACGAGGCTTTAATCCGGCTTGCCCAAGATGACGGACTGCAACGACAGATTGACACAGTTGCCCACGCTCTAATTGATGCCTGTGTTACATTGCACCGAGCCTGTGAAAAGTTCCGCAAGAGAGTATCAGCCGAAAAAGAAGAACGGCAAAGCAGAGATGTTGAATTGCAGTCTTCTATCAACGCTGAAGTTTCCGCAAGACAAGAGGAGCAGAACAAGCTCCAAAGCAAGATTGAGGAGAATAAAAGCTCTATACAGAACACGGCGGAAGCACTCTCGGCTGAAGCAAGAGAACGCTCTGAACGTGACGGGATACTTGAGAAACAGATTGCGGAGATAAGAGACGGGATTGACGATGAACACATGGAGCGGATAAAGGCGGATTTAGGGCTTGCAAGACAGGCCAGTGCAACCGCCGAAGCTATTATGAGAACAGCATTAAGCCTCGTTGAATTTAACCGAAGACGCAAAGCCGACATACTCCGTGAAGAAGGAGAACGCAGAAATTACGACAGGGGATTACAAGGCGAAATTAATACTCTGTCGGGAGCGGTCATCGGTAACAGCTACGCAATCCATCAAGAAGCAGAAAAACGGCGAAGCGAAAATAAAAAACAAAGAGAAGAAAGTTTTAATAACAAGTTAATAATCGAAGAGCAAATTAAAAAACTTGTTTTAGCTCTCCTCGAACAATCTGTGATTATCAGCGATGAAGCATATAAAAGACGGGATAATATTGACAAACTTAAAAAAATATTATTTGAAAAAGCTGATAATCTTCAAAAACAAGTAAATAAAATATGCTACTCAATTCTCGAAGGCGCAATAAGGTTACACAAGGAGGCCGAACAGAGAAGGCGCGAAGACATCGCCGAACGTTTTGCAAGATTTTCAGGAATAGAGGACATGAGAGAGCAAATAGATACTCTTTCAGAGGCCGTAATAGAACTGGCAACGATACTAAGCAAAACAAATTCAACTGTCAGGACATTAGGCTCAACAGTCGAGACACTGGAAATATCAGCCTCAGAAGCAGGAACGAATTTCGCAAGCAATGAGGAATTTCAAGCCATGTTCAGCGATATTCTTTGATTAACTATGGTGTTAATACGGGGTGCGCAACCGTTTTTAGCATAAATAAAACTCAGGAGGTTTTTTCCTATGGCATATAACGCCACAACAGCAGCAGTACATGATGTTAGTTTATCCCAGTTGAGAACCGTAACAGCGGCATTGATGCAGAAACTCGCAGATGCGATAGCGGCACTGCCAACGGAACAGTTCCTTGACCAGACCAAGACGAAGTTTGAACCCACGTTCACATGGAGTGCGGTAACTTATCCCGGAAGCACTGACCCCAGCTTGAATGGCAAGCCGGTAATGGTTTTAGCCATCAAGGGAGTTGATAACGCTAATCCCTCAACGGTAACAACGTCATTCTCCTTCCTTGACATGACAACCCTTGTCGACACGTATACAGCGAAGGCCGGAGACAGTGCGAAAATCCTGAACATTTCAGGCTATGAGATTGAAGTCAAAATTGATACCACTGCCGGTAACGGAAACCACATCTCCGTTACCAACAACGGTCTCATGGTTGACGTGTCAGACAAGGCCGACAAGGTAGTCAACGCAACCGCCGGGAACATTGCAACGCTTGACGCTAACGGAAATCTCGTTGACAGCGGAAGAACGTTTGCGGAGGATTCAGAAATAACCGATATGCTTGCGGACGTGTTCGCATCAGCATAGCGGATTATTCATGGTCTAGGGCAAAATTTCCCTAGACCTTTTTATCAGGGGAGGCACTATGACTAATAACAACTCTCCAAGTATTTCACAGCTAAAAACTGTGCTGGTATTCCTTCAGGGGATAATGCAGACGCTGGAGGCGCGAGCCGATATACAGGTTACGGCCTCAACTGACAGCGATGCAGACTACGCCGCCGAAGTCGTTGACGGGCGTGTAGACATCTGGGGCAATGCTCAGGGCAGTTTAGGCGCAAACATCAGAGACGGTCAGACGAGGCTCAGTCTTGGTCTTCAGTATGTCAAGCAGAGCCATCAAGAGCAGATTGACGCACTCGCCGAAAGCGTCAAGGGCTTGACGGTTACACTGTCTGAAACACTCGACAAACGCCGTCTCGAAACAGTGAATGAACAGGCATCAAGGGTAGAGCGAGATGAATTTCTGCAAAGCCAGATCGACACGCTCTCATTCGCAATGCTTGAACTATGCGTGCTTATCTCTGATACAAGGGATTTGTTACGCACTAAACAGGAGGCTTAAGAATGGCAGAAACAGCAACAAGTTCATGGTATCGTGCAGGGACGGTATCAATCAACAGCAGCAGTACTACAGTTAATGGAGTTAATACACGCTGGGCAACGGCAGGCATCAATCCCGGAGCAAGTTTCAGGATTGACGGACTACCCGATGACTATGAAGTAGCCGAAGTTGTCAGCGATACACAATTAACGCTGGTCAATCCTTACTACGGGAGCAATATCAGCGGAAAGACTTATTCAATCGACCGCAATTTTCAGTCAACATCAAACGCAGAGATAGCGCATAAAGTCGTGTCCATGCTCGGCAAGTACGAGGAATACATCGACAACGATATGCACACCGTGCAGGGCGAGAGTGCCTACAACATCGCAAGGAGGCTCGGAAAGACAACAGCGGCAACCGAGTCGGCATGGATTGACGAACTCAAGAACGGTGCGGAGTATGTCGCCCTCAAGGAAACCGTAGCGGCTCTCACAGCAGATGAGGCAGGAAACCATAACGCCCACTACATCGAAAAAGACGCTGGACTGTTCACCGCTGAGATTTCAGCAAATATCCGCAACGGCTCATTCAAAAACCTTTATCC
>JAFSLR010000285.1 GCA_017448375.1 Synergistaceae bacterium
CAAAACGCCGGGCAATGTCGCCTTTATGGGAAGACTATATCAAGTGGGAAAAATAAATGGCACTGGATTACAGCAAAAAGTTAATGGATCACTTCATGAATCCGCGCAACGTAGGCGAGATTGAGAACGCAGACGGAGTCGGCGAGGCCGGGAATCCTAAATGCGGGGACATCATGAAAATATATCTGAAAGTGAATCCCGACACGAAAATCATTGAGGACGTGAAGTTCAAGACATTTGGGTGCGCTAGTGCTATTGCGTCGTCGAGTATGGCAACGGAGCTCATCAAGGGACGGACGATTGACGAAGCGTGGAACCTGACGAACAACGCCGTAGCAGAAGCTCTTGACGGACTGCCGCCGATAAAGATGCACTGTTCTGTGCTTGCTGAGGAATCAATACATGCTGCACTGAATGATTACAGGAAGAAGCACGGAATGGAAGAGATACCGATGGAACATCACGAGGATTAGCGGGTAAGAATTGAGTCCCTCTCCTTAACGTTTAGGGGAGGGATTTTTGTTTTATCGTCTTGATGATTTGGGGGCTGTTGTGAGAGATTTTAGCCTTTTGAAAGCCGGAGAACGTTTAATTTTTGTCCGGTTTGGCATACTGACGGCGTAATCAAAAGCTGTTTTGCCCTCAAGATTTCGTATGTTTGGGTCTGCTTTTGCGTCAAGAAGCAGATTCACTACATCGGGGTTGTCATACAGAACTGCGAACATCAAGGGCGTAAAGGTGGACAAAAAATTATCCCTTGCAGCATGTGAGAGACTGCGCGATGGTCCGCCTAACGGATCATAAGCACTCCACTTAACTCTGAAATTTTCCCGTTCCTCATATTGAAGCCAGTCATCAAATTCTTCCTGTGTAATTTCATCGTGAGTGTTGATATTTCCTTTTGCCTTTATGAGTTCAGCAATAACAGTTTTTGCATCAGAATAGTTTTTGTATTCGGAAGCCACAACATGAAACATGCTGCCATTGTTGCCGCTGCTCGCACTATTAGGGTCTGCTCCGGCTTTAAGGAGTTCCCTTACTGCGTCAATATTCCTGTTCTTAACTGCACATGACAAAGGAGTCTCAAATATTGTATTGCCTGATGTGGCTACTGCATTTACGTCAAGCCCCTGTTCAATCAAAAATTTTATGACACCTGAGTTTGTGTTATACATGGCCGCAAGGTGAAGAGGAGTCTCGCCGTATTCAAACGTATCTGTATAATGTTCTTCTTCTTTCTCATAATCATATGCTTTTCTGCTTACGTTGAAATTTGCTCCCATCTTCAGTGCTTCTTTGAGCTGTTGGGAAGTTCCGTTGCGCGCAAGAAGAAACACATCAATTTCTCCGGCCTCAGCAGTTACAGCCGCAAAAAGCGTTACACACACAGCAATGATTACAGCAAATTTACTTTTCATAGTCATAATTTCCTCCTTCTTTCGTTAAAGTGAGAACGTTATCACAAACAAATCCCTTTTTATCTTATTCGTAGCTGCTTTTTTACCTCCTTTATTAGGCTTTCAATTCGGCTGCCTTTTTTGGCCGTTCTCCATTTGATTTCGTCAGAAGGTCTTACGTAATCCCGTGCGATATTGCCATTTGTACAATAATTCACAGTTTCCAAATGTACATACGTATTATTCTGTAAATCAATACCATAGTGAAGGAAACATACTCCAAGTTCCTCGCCTGAACGAACAACAAAATGAGGGTCTTTGAGCATTTCTGCTTTTGCCTTTTCTGATGGAAGCCAAGCCGTTACGAACGAGGCAATATGCGATTTCCTGTCATACTTAACGCTTTCTATTACAAGGTACATTTCATACATGTCATCCTTGCGTACAAACTTTACTCCTGGAATGCCGTCAAGAGTCCGTTCTGTTTTAGGGGGGATTTTCACTTTTGGGGTGTTATTTACTTTCGGCGGAATGTCAGTATGAGCAGTTAATGCTTTTGCTGGCTTGTTGATTGCCGAGTTAAGGAACTGAGTTAATATTGTTGATGGTACAGCGAAATTAAGATTTTGCCCTTCACCCAAATTGGCCGTAACCATTCCGACAACTTCACAATTAACATTCAGCAATGCGCCTCCGCTTGAACCGGGTGAAACAGGAGCTGTAAACTGTACCCATAAGTTGCCATACATTTCCCTTATTGCCGATACTATACCATTTGATACAGTACCGCTTAATCCTTTTGGATTTCCTATTGCAATTACAGTTTCTCCCTGTTTGGGAAGCATATTGTTGATTTTAAGGAACGGTACAGCATATGACGTATCTACTTTCAGGAGTGCCATATCCTTTTGAGCGTCATAATCCTTCACAAGTGCTGAAATATTCTGCCCGCCATGTGTCGTAACAACAATATATCCTGCACCTTCTATAACATGATGATTAGTGAGAATATCTCCATTCTGACTCACAAAAAATCCACTCCCTAAACGCCCTGCATTCGTCTTTATAAATACCATTGACGGCATCACACGCTCAACAAGAGACGTATAATCAGACGGAGGATTGTTGATTACTACCTGCGGGGACGGCGTTTCTTCCTGCTTGCTGCGAATCGCTTCAAGCTCGCGCCTTATGCTCTCATACTCACTTAATGACACTGTATTGTTGTTCGGGGCTTTGTTCTCCGTGTGAAGTGTGTAAACGAAATATACTATTCCCGCAAATGACAGGAGAAACACTCCGGCAATAAGCACAGCAAACTTCATCAGCAGCCCTTCGTTTTTCTTTTCTTCAGGCTTGACTGTTCCACCGCCGTAAAGTTCCTCGTACACTTCAAGCAGAATGTGATATGCTTCTTCAATTTTCACTTTCTGCTCTTTATTGTCTCCGCATTCCGAAATTTTAACCTTGTAGTTTTTCTCTATCCTGTCGATATAGAGATTCTCATCATCAAGCGATATTCCCAAATATAAACATGCTTCTTCAGGTGTCATTCTCACATTCCCCCGTCTAAATATTATCATCAAGCGAATACATGAAATACGTTACCGCCAAAAGATCCCCCGAACCGCCCGGGCTAATCCATCTCGCAATAAATTCCCCGTCAAGCCTCCGAATATCCTCAAGCCCGAACCCCGACTCTACCATTTCACCCGCAAGACTCATCACATCATTTGCGGTCTTGATGTCGTGCCGTGAAATTATGTTCGTGTCCTTAGCGTGTGCCATAATGTGAATCAGAGTCATACACAGCGCGTCATTGAGGCACATTCCCCGCGAAACATACCCCCTAAGCGCAGGAAGTCCCGCAGCCCTCACAGAAGGATACCCCGATTCAGCCTCGCCCCTTATGCCCGTGATACCGTGTTCGAGATATACCCGCTCCCCTTTCGTGAGCATGGCCGGATTCTTGTCCCTCACGCCCGCAAAATCACGCTCACATATTCCCGCGCACATTTCGCCCGCAAGCGTCATGACTCCGTCCGCTGTAACCTCGCGCCCTGAACCCGCAATATATCCCGCGCACGCACTCAGCAAGCCGAGCGAAAATATTTCCCCCTTGTGAGTGTTGATTCCCCCTGTAGCCGCAAACATTCTCTTTTCGGCCTCGACTCCAATCCCGCGAACCGCCGGGAAAACTTCAGCCGGAGGAATATTTTTCCTTCCCCCCGTGAAGCCTTCCTGCGAAAATTCCATGAAACTTCCAGCCAGACTCGCCGCGCTCTTCATGAACGTAAAAAAATCCATGTCCTTATGTGCGCCGGAGTTATTGCGGTCGACAAGCCCGGGTTTGGGAGTCGCTGACACCTCAAGCAGCATTGCCTCAAGTGCCAGACTCCCAATTTTCTGCGGTATATTATTCTTCGTCCTCGTACTCGTCATCGTCCGGGTCGGTTTCGCCGTATTCCCTGCCTCTTATCCTCGCCCAGAAAAGTCGAACTCGCCATACCAGTTTATACGCAGCAGGTATCGACAACATCGCAAGCATTCCGCCCGCAATCAGTCCCCCGATAGCGACAACTGCAATCGGCCTCTTCATTTCCGAGCCTCTTCCTGTCGAAAGCAGCGGCACAAGCGAAACTATTGACGTAACGACAGCCATTAACAGCGACTTGAATCGGACATGGCAAGCCTCTTCTACAGCCTCGTAAGGGTGAGTGCCTTTGAGCCTCAAAACTTCTGCGTAATCGACAACAACAATCGCGTTATTAACGACCATTCCGACAAGCATAATCATACCGATAATCGCGAATATTGAGATGTTGACTTCTGATAACAGCATTGCAGGTACGACTCCGATTGCCGCCATCGGGACTGTTGCGAGAATTACAATACTATACGTCCACGACTCCAATATTGCCGCGACAATGAGATACGTTACAACGATTGCGATAATGAGAGTCCGCAATAATTCGGTAAAGTTTTCGGCCATGTCTTCTTGTTCGCCGCCGAAATTTATTGATACTCCTTCGGGAAGCGTCATAGCGTTTACGACTTCGCGCATTCTTGCGTTCCCTTCGCCTGATGTGATGTAGCGGACTCTACCCGTAACAACAACAGCCCTTTCACGTTCGACTCTCCGAATTTCCGTAGGGCCGTCGCTCCACGAAATATCAGCCATTTCATCAAGCGGAACGAGTCCGTAAGCCGTCATTATTGGGAGTTCGTGAGCGTTGAAGATGTCGCTTGCCTTTTCGCGTGAGATTCTTGCTTTGATGTCGTATTCGTAGCCTCCCTGACGGAATTTCCCGGAGTCCCTGCCGATTAGATAGCCTCTTACGATTCCGGCAAGGTCTGAGATGTTTATCCCCAAAGGAGCGAGTCTCCAGCGTATAGGAGTGATTCTGAGTTCGGGTTTTCCCATTTCCATTTCGATTGTCAGGTCTCTAATTCCCGGAATGTTCCTGCCCTTTGCGCGTATCTCTTCAGCAATCGTATAGAGCTGGTTCAAATCCTGCCCCTTCACCTGAATCTCTATGGGGTTTCCGAATCCCGAACGTGTAGCTGCGATTGAGATTTGGACTCCCGGCAAGTTCGACAGGTACGGCCTTATTTTGTCGGCTAATACTTGTGTCGACGGTCTGTCGGGGTCATTGTTCATGTAGAGTGCTATTTGAGCCTGGCTGATTGAGTTTGAACGCATTGATCCGGCTACTGTTGATACTACGTTGCGGATATATTTTTTTTCGGGAAGTGAGTCGATATATCCTTCAACATGGTCAATCAAATCTGCTGTCCTGTGAATTGATGAATTGTTGTCGAGCGTCAATGTAATTCTCACTGTTCCGTCGTCCATATTGGGTGTGAACTCCGTACCTATGAATCCTCCGAGCTTTAATGAGCCGTAAGTTGCAAGAATTGTAAATATCACCGTCAGGAACGGGAATCTCATAGCAAGGTGCAGAATGATGAAGAACATATCCCGGAAGCCGTCAAATATCCAGTTCCACCAGCCTGTGAGAATTTTTCCGATTAAAGGAATCTCGTTATCATGGCCGGACTTCTTGATTCTAGCGGCTAAGCACGGAGTAACGGCCATAGTTACCCAGAGTGAGAAGCACGTGGCATAAACTATCGTAACGGCGTAAGGCTTGAGGAACTGACCCGCTATTGTCGACATTAACGCAACGGGCATGAAGACTCCCAAGTTCGTCAAGACTCCCGCAAGAACCGACATTGAGATTTCAACCGTACCTTCTTCGGCCGCCTCAAACGCCCCGTAACCCATATCCCTGAACCTGTAAATATTCTGTATTATGAGTATAGCGTTCATGACTAGAGTACCCATTGAGAGCGCGAGTCCTAATGTGCTCATAAGGTTTAAGGTGTAGCCGTGAATCTGAAGGGGAACGAATGTAGCCGCGAATGCAACAGGCATTGAGAACGCGACAATAAACGTTGCGCCGAATCTCCCCAAGAAAAGGTAAATCACGAGTGCCGTTAAAGCGATACCGATAGCAGTATCACGGATAATATTTTTGACTGCCGACTCAACGAATCCCGTATCATCATAAGTATATTCATACGTGAAATCGGGATAATTTCTCATTGTCCGTGTCATTAACCGCTTAATCTGCCGTCCTGCCTCTACAACGTCAGCATTTGAGCGCGGACTTATTCGGAGCTGTACGACTGGATGACCGTCAGCGCGTGCCATACTTCTTTGATCTTCTTCGCCGTCAATGACTTCGCCGAGCATTGAGAGTCTTACGGGCTGGCCGTTGGGAGTGGGAATGAGTATGTCCTCTAACTGTTCTACCTCGTTGAACTCACCCATGAGTCGCAGTGATACTTCATCTTTTGTCTGAGTGATATAGCCTGAAGGTGTAGTCTGGTTGTTAGCGGCGACTACTGAGCAAAC